>SVHQ01000114.1 GCA_015055785.1 Clostridiales bacterium
CGAATAAAAGACGGAAATAATCGTAAATTTCCGTCACCGTACCCACCGTAGAACGAGGGTTTCTCGACGTGGTTTTTTGGTCGATGGAGATGGCAGGCGATAAGCCTTCAATGCTCTCCACGTCTGGTTTTTCCATCTGCCCCAAAAATTGACGTGCATACGAAGACAAGCTTTCCACATACCTACGTTGCCCCTCTGCAAAAATCGTATCGAACGCGAGCGTGGATTTACCGCTCCCCGAAAGCCCCGTCAACACCGTTAATTTGTTGCGGGGAATGGTCACGTCTATATTTTTTAGATTGTTTTCTTTTGCGCCTCTAATGATGATTTCTTCTTTCATATTTCATCCTTCAATCCGTACATGGTACGCCCGTTTTATTTTTTCATCGCTCTTCTAAGCCGCATTTTCAATTCGGTTATCTTCTCGCGGATTTCGATTGCGCGTTCGAAATCAAGCTGACCGCTCGCCACTTTCATCAACGCTGTTAATTTCTCAATCTCATCGGGGATATCCGTCATTTTAATATCGTCGTCCGTCTTTTTCTTTGTGATATTTAACGTGGATTTAACTTCTTTGATAATCGTTTTGGGAATAATGCCGTTTGCTTTGTTGTATTCGTCTTGGATTTGACGACGGCGATTGGTTTCCCCTATCGCACGTTTCATGCTATCCGTGATCACGTCTGCATACATCACCACTCGGCCCTCGCTGTTTCTCGCCGCACGGCCTATCGTCTGAATTAATGCCGTATCGCTACGTAAAAAACCTTCCTTATCCGCATCCAATATCGCCACCAATTTCACCTCAGGCAAGTCTAACCCCTCACGCAATAAATTGATGCCGCAAAGCACGTCAAATTCACCCAATCGCAGACCATTGACAATATCAATACGCTCCAGCGTATCCACGTCGCTATGCATATATTTTACCTTGATGCTATGCTCCTTTAAATAGTCGGTGAGTTCCTCTGCCATACGCTTGGTGAGCGTCGTAATCAAAACCCTGCCCCCCTCGTTTATCACATTTCGTATCTCGGAAAGCAGATCGTCTATCTGCCCTTTCGTCGGCTTTACCGTGATGTGCGGATCGAGCAAACCCGTAGGCCGAATCAATTGTTCCACCTTTTGCCCTGCTTGTTCGAGTTCGTACGGAGCAGGAGTTGCCGACACGCAAATGAGTTGAGGTATACGCGCGTCAAATTCCGCAAAAGTCAAGGGACGATTGTCATACGCCGCACGCATTCTAAAACCGTAATTGACAAGGTTTGTTTTACGAGAAAGGTCACCGTGATACATCGCGCGAATTTGCGGAATGGTCATGTGGCTCTCATCAATAAACACTAAAAATTCACCCGACGGGAAATAATCGAGCAGGGTGAACGATGGCTCGCCAGGGCTTCTGCCGTCAAAATAGCGGCTGTAATTTTCAATACCGCTGCAATACCCGATTTCACGCATCATTTCTAAATCATGCTCGGTGCGTTGTTTGAGGCGTTGCGCTTCCAGAATCTTCCCTTCCTCTTCAAACGCGCGCACTTCGCCTCGTAAATCCTCTTCAATCATCGCCAAAGCACCGCGCAATTTTTCCGTCCCCACTGCATATTGACTGGCAGGGAAAATCGCCACGTGCGAAAGTTCGTTGAGTTTGTTGCCCGTCAAGGCTTCTACTTCGTATATCTTCTCAATTTCATCACCCCAAAATTCCAAACGTATCGCCACTTCGGAATTGGAAGCAGGAAAAATCTCCAGCGCATCGCCGCGCACACGGAAGGTAGAACGGTGGAAATCCATATCGTTCCGCGAATATTGCAATTCAATCAATTTCCGCATCAGCTCGTTCCGCTCCCACTCCATGCCAGGGCGCAAGGACAGCGACAAACGGAAATATTCCTCGGGCGCGCCAAGCCCATAAATGCAGGAAACGGACGCCACCACGATAACATCGCGACGCTCCATCAGCGAACCCGTTGCACTGTTGCGCAATTTATCGATTTCGTCGTTCATGCTGAGGTCTTTTTCGATATAGGTGTCCGTCGAGGGGATATAGCTTTCTGGTTGATAATAATCATAATAGGAAACGAAATATTCCACGCGGTTTTCGGGGAAAAACTCACGAAATTCGTTACAAAGCTGCGCCGCCAACGTCTTGTTGTGCGCAATCACCAGCGTCGGACGGTTGACGTTTTTAATAACGTTCGCCATCGTAAACGTCTTACCGCTGCCCGTAACCCCTACGAGCACCTGCGTTCGCATACCGTCTAAAACCCCTTCCGTCAATTTATCAATCGCTTGCGGCTGATCCCCCGTCGGGGAAAAGGGTGCATGTAATTTAAATTCCATTCTATTTTCTCCTTCGGCGGATTATGCTTGCGTTTTACACAGCAAACATATGTTTACATTATAGCATACTTTTTAAAAGATGTAAATAATATAAGGGAACAAGCTAAGAAAATTTTTTCACAAAATGCTTGACAAGTTTAAAATTGTATGATATCATTTTCATATCATAATAATATTATGTAAAAGGAGACAACTGCCATGGAATTATTGAAATGTATACATTTGAATAAACATTTCGGTGACAAGCAAGTGTTGCAGGATATTAATTTGACCATTCCAAGAGGAAAGATTATCGGTCTGCTTGGAAAAAACGGGACGGGAAAATCGACGCTGATTAAGATGATGAATGGACTGCTCACCCCCTCATCAGGGAAAGTACTTGTAAACGGCAAAGAAATCGGCGTGGCGAGCAAAAAAATTATCGCCTACTTACCTGAAAGAAGTTATCTAGATAAATCGATGAGCGTGGAAAAGACGCTTGCTTTTTTTGAAGATTTTTATGAAAATTTTGATGGTGAAAAGGCGAGAAAATTGTTAGCGGATTTGGATTTGGACGTAAAGCAAAAGCTGGCTAAAATGAGCAAGGGTATGCAAGAAAAGGTGCAGCTCGTGCTGGTAATGAGCCGCAAAGCCGATTTGTATATTTTAGATGAACCGCTTGGCGGTGTCGACCCTGCTACGCGCGATTATATTTTAGATACGATATTGCGCAATTTCCACGACGGTGCGAGTGTGCTTATCTCCACCCATTTGATTTCCGATATTGAAAAAATTTTAGACGAGGTCATCTTTATCGACAAAGGAAAAATCATTCTCACCGACAGTGCCCTTGCTCTGCGCGAAAAAGAAAATGCTTCCATCGATGAAATTTTTAGGAGGACGTTCAAATGTTAAAGAAATTATTAAAATATGATTTAACGAACATTTTTCGTTTTTTGACAATATTTTATTCCCTTGCAATCTTTTTTGCTCTCCTCACAAGAATTTTTTTAAGCATTGAAAACTCCATGATTATGAACGTTATCGGGAATATTTGCACGGGCGTTACCATTTCCATGATTTTCAATATTCTCATCAACAATGTGATGCGTTTTTGGGTGCGTTTTAAGCAAAATTTTTATGGAGACGAATCCTATTTGACCCATACGTTGCCCGTGGAGAAGCCTACCATGTATTTGAGTAAGGCACTCACGGCATTCATTACGTTATTTACAAGTATGGCGGTGATTACCCTCACTTTGTTCGCTGCTTATTATTCTAAGGAAAATTTAGAAATCCTTAAAAACCTGCTTTCCAACGTAGCTCTTTCTTTCGACAGCAGCGTAACGGGTATTATTCTTGCTTTCTTGCTGATTTTCTTTTTGGAAGTGGCAAACATTTTACAAATTGGTTTCACGGGAGTGATTTTAGGACATAAAATGCAAACCAACAAAACACTGCTTTCTATTGTATTTGGTTTTGCCGTTTACATGATTTCTCAGACGTTCGTCTTGATTGCGCTGTTGCTCGTTTCCGTGTTCAGCCCCGATTTAATGAACTTGTTTATTACCAACAAGGCAATCACGATAGAAGCAATAAAAACGCTGTTTTTCCTCTCTTTAATCGTATACATGGGGCTCTTATTTGCCGTATATTTCTTAAATGTAATGCTCTTGAAGCAAGGCGTAAACGTTGATTAAAAAATCCATTTTAAAATCAAACCGACGATAAAAGCAATCACCGCACTCGTAACCGCCCAAAATATTTTCATCGCCATGTCCCGTTTCATTTGGATATACCCTCTTTTGAACGCATAGCCGTTCGTGCGCAAAGAGATGACGTACATTTTCTCACCTTTTCTTTCAGAGGAAAGCAATTCAAAATAATCGTCCAGTGCAAGCGCTTCTAAAATCTTCTCCAACACGTCTTCGGTATATTTTCCGCGCGGCGGCAGTAAAGCAAGAAGCTCTGACGGCGAAACAAGGCATACTCCTTTTTCCGCGGAAAGCTCATAAATTGCATTCATAACTTCACTTTCCTTTTTGTTTAGCACACCGCCCTCCTTTCAACGCGTACATGGTAGGCTGCTTTTTATTTCAACCTATACATGGTATGCGTATTTTCTTTTAAAGTATTTGTTATTTTTCCTCCTTTCATACCTTTTTTACCTTGTAAAAACAAAGAGTAGGCTTATCACATAAGCCTACTCTTTTCATTTTCTTTTTATCATCTGCAAAAAATTTTTACAACGTTGCGATAACTTCTACTTCTACAAGTACGTTTTTCGGCAACGTTTTCACTGCCACACAGCTTCTTGCAGGTTTAGTCATGAAATATTTTGCATACACAGCGTTGAAAGCCGCAAAATCCCCCATGTCCGCAAGGAAACAGGTCGTTTTCACTGCCTTTTCAAAACTGCTGCCTGCTGCTTTTAATACTTCGCCGAGGTTTCTCATCACTTGTTCTGCCTGTTCTTCGATAGTCGTTGCTTCCACGTTTCCGCTTGCAGGATTGATGGGAATTTGTCCCGAAGTGAACACCATATTTCCACAAATAATCGCTTGGGAATAGGGCCCGATTGCCGCAGGGGCACTTTCCGTGGACACCTTTTTTAATTCTGCCATTTTATATAAACTCCTTTTGTTGATTTATCGATTTCCTTTTGGGGCGGTTTGACTTTCCATCCGAGAACGACACAGTGCATAGCCCCGCAATAGAAAGATAGAAAGTCGAAACACCCATTGGGTGCAAAATACCCATTAGGCACTTGCTTTGTTTTTGGCTTGGAACCAACTTGGCGTATATCCAAGCCTTATGGAAAGATAGAAAGTCGAAACACCCATTGGGTGCGAAATACCCATTAGGCACTTGCTTTGTTTTTGGCTTGGAACCAACTTGGCGTATATCCAAGCCTTATGGAAAGATAGAAAGTCGAAACACCCATTGGGTGTTAATCAAGTAATTTAAAGCCAAAATCCTTTAAGGCTTTCTTAATTTCCGCGATATGCTCATAATTTCTCGTTTCCAAAACAATACGCAAATAACAACCGTTGACATCCGAACCCTCATTCGCACGTTCATGATGCACTGACGTCACGTTACCCCCCAAATCGGCAATAATGCGAGATACGTTTTTCAGCTGACCGGGTTTATCCATGAGTTCAATCATGAGCTGACAGCTTCTGCCCGACATTAAAAGTCCGCGCTTGATGACACGGGAAAGAATGGTCACGTCAATGTTTCCACCCGAAAGCAAACAAACGGCTTTCTTGCCTTTCAAATCCACCTTGCCAAACATAGCCGCCGCAACGGGCACCGCGCCTGCGCCCTCCGTCACCAATTTATGCTGTTCCATCAACGCCAAAATCGCAGCGGAAATTTCGTCATCGGTCACCGTCACAATTTCGTCTACGTATTTACTGCAATATTCATACGTCAAATCCCCCGGCGTTTTTACCGCAATACCGTCCGCAATCGTGGAAACGTTGCTCAGCGTTTCAATTTCACCATGCTCAATTGCATTTTTCATAGACGGCGCGCCTTTTGCTTCCACGCCGTACACTTTGATGCGAGGATTTAAGGTCTTTAAAGTGTAAGCAATACCCGAAATCAAACCGCCACCACCAACAGGCACCAACACCGCGTCCATATCCGCGATTTGTTCCATCAATTCCAAAGCAATCGTGCCCTGCCCCGCAATGACGTCCTCGTCGTTAAACGGATGAATGAACGTATAACCCTTTTCATCGCGAAGCTGCAAGGCTTTCTTATACGCATCATCATACACACCTTCGACAAGACATACTTCTGCGCCGTAGCTTTTCGTAGCCTCCACT
>SVHQ01000115.1 GCA_015055785.1 Clostridiales bacterium
GTAGTAAGCATTCAAAACTGCCGTTTCGATTGCACCAAGGATTGCCAATTTATCGTCCGTAGGATACAACGAGAAGTTGGGAACAGAAGTACCGCCCTTACCCTGGATACCATCGCTCCATTGTTGAAGGTTATAAGTGAATTCGCCACCTTTATGCGTTTCATCGCCTTCAAGCGTAACCGTTACATTAACCGTTTCGGGATCCCAACCCAATGCAAAACGATTTGCTTCTTCAATTTGCGTTGCACAAAGCAAATAGTAAGGGTTGAATGCTGCAGAACCCCATGCACCGAAGCAGAGGTCATATTCACCATTTGCGAATTGTTCAGACCAAGTATCAGAAGAGAAGAAGAAGTATTCAATCTTAATCTTGCCTTCAAGAGGAGTGCCCTTCGTAGCTGCATCAAATGCTGCCTGGAACCAGTTCTTTACACGGTCCGTATTAGCAGTTTGTTTTTCTGCACCATAGGTAAGAACAATGTTTTGACCCTCCACATAATCACCTGCTTCTTTTGCTTCGTTATAAGCCTGCGTCATCAACTCTCTTGCAAGCGTAAGGTTGTAACCTGTAACTGCATCCAAAGCGTCATCAATATCGGTATATTCCGTCGCACCAACTTTCCAACCAGCTTCCGTCTTCGTTGCGCCGTAAGCATTAAGGATTGCTTCTTTAGCCTGTACCGTTTCACGATACGTCTTACCATTTTCAACGTCATAATAATACATGCTATTCAACAAACCAAGAGCTGCCAAGGAGCTGGGGCTGTTCTTTGCGCAATAATCGTCACGATCAAGCATTAAAGAGATTGCCTTACGGAAAGAATCATAGTTTAACAACTTGTTCGTACCCTTATCGTTCGTTCTGTCTGCTCTCGATTGAAGGTTCAACGAGAATGTATACGTGTCGGGTGTGAAATATGCCTGACGGGAATTTCTGTATTGTTCAGCAATTGTAGGATCCATGCCGATACCATCAACTTGACCTTTCTGGAACATCTGCCATGCCGTAGACCATTCAGCAACTTTGTTGCAAACAATCTTATCAGTCTGGAATTGGTCAGCATATTCTTCCATGTTATAACCATACCAGTTCGTATTACGGGAAACAGTGTACGTAACATCCGTCTGATAGTTTGTTACTTTATAGGGGCCCCAGCTTGCAGAGGTATCTACGCTCGTACAATAGGTGTTTACCCAAGGCGTTTTGGTTTGATCTTCACAAGCTTCCCACAACGTCTTCTTAACCAAAGGCATATCCTGCAAATAATATGCAGCTTCATACGTCAAGTTGCCTTCAGCATCGATAGGATTCAACGTGTTATCAAATACGATAACAAAGGTATATTCGTCCTCAGGATCTACAAAGAAACCAACTTCTTCGAAATCCATTTCGGGATAGGTATATTCAACATACATATAATTAATAATATCTGCGGCCGTTTCACCCCAGCTTGCACGCGCCGTAATAACTTGAGTAAGTAACTCAACAGATTCTGCTGTAATAGCAACGTTACCTGCTTCATCTGCAAGTGCCAACAAAGATGCATATGCCGTTGCATCAAAATACTGATCGCCGTAAGCGTTAACATAAGCATTCAAACTGTTGCCGCTAAGCCAATCCAAAGCAGACTTTAATGCAATACGAGCATTATTACCACCCAACTTACCTGCGGATATATCTAATTCATCAGCCTGATAACCGAAAGAAGCATTATCAAAGTAACCAGATTGACCTTGCTTTAAATATTCTTGCGAATTATGAATGGTATAGTTACCGCTGTAATAGTTGGAAGCGGTAGGGAACAAATAGTTGGGAGAGAGCTGCTGAGACATCGTATATACGAAATCTTCTGCCTTAATAGGCGTGCCGTCATCCCACTTCAAATCCTGACGAAGTGTGATAGCGAATGCATGATGGCCTTCTGCAGCCATTGCTTCCGTAATGCCATATTGGCCAACATAATCAGCCGTTACGTCTTCAAGCTTGGTTGCAGCAGAATAATCTACCGTGAAACCACCAGATACGATTTCACCGTTTTCATCTAATTGATAGTCGAATTCAAAGAATGCGCTGTTTACATAGCCTGCCATATCTACGTTGGTAGCATCGCTCGTCAAGATGGTGTTCCAAACGTTAGGCATCTGACTCGTGTAATCATTCCACGTGTATTCCTTTTCATCCTTCCAACCAGTACGTTCACGTTTCGTGATTTCGTAAGGTTTTTCTTCGTTGTCGCCACTCGGCTTCTTGCCACCACAGGCAACAAAGCTTGTTGCTGTTACCACACCCAAAACTAATGCGAGCATGGATCTAAGTTTTTTGTTCATGGTTTGTCCTCCATTTTTTAGTTTCCTAAATTTCTTATTTGTTAATCCCCTTTCTTTCGTGCCATTCTTCCTCAAAAACAAAAAAAAGAAAACTTCACAAATATATCACATATTATAGCATACAAATATTACCTTGTCAACAATTTTGAACAAAAAAATGCATTATTTTTTATTCTTCAATTGAAAAAATTGATTAAACTACGCTCTTTTTTTCATTTTTATGTATTTTTTCGATTAAGCTCTTACAAACTCCATTTTTTTAATCACCAATTGTTTCTCATTTATTATAATACAAAAAAATAGAATTATACAAGGATTTGCGACAATTTAATTTCTTCAAATGCTTGACTTTTTATTCCTTAAGTGCTATTATCGAAACGTATTACATTTTATACATTATAATATTAAGAGGTAAACAAAATGTTGTTTGGAAAGGTTATAAACAAGTATTATTTGAAATACTTGCATTTTTTCCTTTTTGGGTTGGTAGCTTTAATTGCAGTGGACGTTTCGCAATTGGAGATTCCAAAGCTTTATAATTATCTTATCAATGGTATAAATGAAGGACTCGTAGAAATTAACGGAGAAATAATCCCCTTCGATTTTCAGTTCGTTTTAACAAAAATTTGCGAACCTATGATGTGGATTGCCTTGATTATGATTTCAGGGAGATTTCTTTGGAGAATTTGTTTCTTTGGTTCAGCTCTCCGCATGGAAACCGACTTGCGTTTGAGAATGTTCAACCATTGTAAAAATTTATCCCAACAATTTTATCAAGTGAATAAAGTAGGTAACTTGATGTCTTTGTTCACAAATGATATCGAAACGGTACACGAAAGTTTTGGCTGGGGCGCGATGATGTTTGCCGACGCTTTGTTCTTGGGCATTATGTCCCTTACAAAAATGGCAAACATGCATTGGGTTTTGACCTTGCTCTCCCTCCTCCCCATGCTTTTGCTTTTGGCTATATCTTTAGTACTCGGTAAATACATGATGAGCAAATGGGACAAGCGTCAAGCCGCTTTTTCCAGTCTTTCCGATTTCTCGCAAGAAAGCTTTTCCGGTATTGCTGTTATTAAGGCGTACGTGAAAGAGTTTAAAGAATTGTGGGCGTTTAAAAAACTCAATACTGAAAATGAAATCGCAAACGTAGATTATACGAAAAGCTCTACACTTCTGCGTATTTTCGTTACCCTTTTCGTTGAATCGGTTATCTGTATTATTCTTGGCTATGGCGGTTATTTGGTATATAAAGACGTTTTAAATGCTGGGGAATTGATGGAATTTATAGGCTATTTTAACTCTATTGTTTGGCCTTTCATGGCAATTTCCGAACTTATCGACATGACTTCTCGAGGCAAGGCTTCTTTGAAGCGCATCGAAGAATTACTTAACGCAAAGCAAGACGTTATTGACAGACCTGACGTGAAAGAAATTGAAAACGTTTCTGGAAAAATTCAGTTTAAAAACCTCTCTTTCCGTCATTTTACGAGCGATTTTGATGCCTTAGAGAATGTTTCTTTGACGATTGAAGCAGGTGAAAACGTTGGTCTTATCGGTAAAACCGGCTCGGGTAAAACGACGCTTGTTGATTTGATAATGCGTAATTATAACGTTGCGGATGGTAGTTTATTTGTTGACGATCAAGACGTAAACAACATTTCCATTGCTTCTTTGCGTCGATATATCGCTTACGTGCCCCAAGATAATTTCCTTTTTAGTGATACCATTTCCAACAATATCGCATTTGCTAACGGCGTAGCCGATCCCGTTGAAGTTGAGCGTGTAGCCAAACTTGCGGAAATCAGTGATAATATTGAAGAATTTTCCGAAAAATACGAAACGATTTTGGGCGAACGCGGCGTTACCGTTTCAGGCGGTCAAAAACAGCGTATCTCTATTGCACGTGCCTTGATGAAAGACGCCCCTATCTTGATTTTGGACGACTCTCTCTCTGCCGTTGACACCAAAACGGAACGTGCCCTGTTGCATAATTTAGCGCAGGAAAGAAGCGGAAAAACCACTATTTTGATTGCGCACCGTATTTCTACAATCGAACAAATGGATAAGATTGTATTTATTGATGAAGGCAAAATTGTAGACGTTGGGACACACGAAGAATTATTAGAACGTTGCAACGCTTATAAAACCATGGCAGAATTACAGAAATTGGAGGCAGAGAAAGCATAATGGTATTTGAAACATATTATCCGCTTATCATTATGGGCGGTATCATTGGAACGTTTGCGCTCATCTTTATTCTCACCTATGCCTTCATGAAAAATAAAAAAGAAGCCATAGGCTTTGACAGAAATATCCCTGATAGCGAAATTATAAAACGACTGTTGGCTTATGCAAAACCCTATTGGAAAGGTTTCCTTTTTGTAATCGCTTTGATGTTATTTTCTATCTCCTACGATATCATCGGTCCCTATCTTATCGGTAGAATTCAAGGTATGATTAAAGGCGATTTTCAATTAAAACAATTATTATTGATTATTGTACTGTATGCAAGCTTGTTGATTGTCACTATGGTGTGTTCCTATGTCCAAGCTATCATTTTACAGAAAATCGGTCAAAGAATTATTTCCAATATTCGTATGGACCTTTTTGAGCACATCGAAAAACTTTCACATGAGCAGTTAAACCATATTCCCGTGGGGAAATTGGTTACCCGTGTAACAAACGACACTAATGGCGTTTCGATGATGTTTACAAATATTATCGTCAATTTAGTGAAAAACTGTTTCGTTATTCTCGGCGTATTGATTGCGATGCTCTGCTTGAATTATATGCTGACGCTAATGGTACTTTGCTTCGTACCTTTAATTGTGCTGTTTACCTTTATTTTCCGTAAATTCTCCAGACGCGCATACAGACGAGTAAAAGACAATACAACGGATATCAACACTTTCCTTTCCGAAAATCTCTCCGGCATCAAAATCACGCAATTTTTTAATCGCGAAGATGCGAAATTGGAAGAATTCCGAGAAAAGAATGCAAGATTGGGCAAATCGAAATTTCAACAGATTTTTGTATTCGGTGTATTTCGCCCTATGGTGTTTATGTTACACCACGTATCCATTTTGTGCCTTTTCTTTCTCGGCGCTAAAGGAGCTCTCGATAATACAATAATTCTCGGCCAAGCAGTTACGAGTGAAATTATCGTTTCCTTTTATATGTATATATCCAAGTTCTTCAACCCCATTCAAAACCTTGCAGAACAATTCAACTGGTTGCAATCGGCTTTCGCTTCGGCGGAAAAAATCTTCACGATAATGGACATGGAACCTACGGTAGTCGATGCCGAAGATGCTATTGAATTGCAAAACGTAGAAGGTAAAATTGAATTTAAAAACGTTTGGTTTGCTTATAATGAAAACGAATGGATTTTAAAGGACGTTTCCTTTACCATTGAACCCAAACAGACCGTAGCTTTTGTTGGCTCGACGGGTTCGGGAAAAACCACCATTCTTTCCTTGATTTGTCGTAACTATGATATCCAAAAAGGTCAAATTTTAATCGACGGTATTGATATTAAAAAGATTAAAATCGCCTCTTTGCGCAAACATTTCGGACAAATGTTGCAAGACGTATTCCTCTTTTCTGGCACTATTCGCGACAACATCTTACTCCGTGAAGAAAATATTAGTGATGAAGAAGTGTGGGAAGCTTGTCGATACGTCAATGCCGATTCGTTTATTTCTAAGCTGGAAAAAGGCCTTGATTATGAAATTTTAGAACGCGGCAACAACTTCTCGGCAGGTCAGCGCCAGCTCCTCTCGT
>SVHQ01000116.1 GCA_015055785.1 Clostridiales bacterium
GATCTTGAATTTAAAATCACGACGATGTACATGGATGGTATGCGTTGCGCGGAGATTTGCGAAATAACGGGTAAATCGCCAAAGAGCGTGGAAAACGCCATTCAGCGCAGTAAAATCAAATTACAGAAACTGTTGCAAGAAACAGACGATTGATATAGACTGCTACAGATTGACATAGATTGAGATAGAAGCTACCAATTGATAGAAAAACGAAAGAAAGGAGAAAGAGTATGGCATATTTGGCTTTATACCGTATGTTTAGACCGACAACGTTAAACGACGTTGTACGTCAGGAACATATTGTAACGGTATTGAAAAATCAAATCGACACGGGCAGGATTGGACATGCCTATCTCTTTTGCGGTCCGCGTGGTACGGGGAAAACGAGTATTGCGAAGATATTTGCGTCGGCAATCAATTGTGAAACGCCGATAAACGGTTCGCCTTGCGGAAAGTGTGCGACGTGCCAAGCGCTTAAAGATCCGTCCAATCTCGATATCACAGAAATCGACGCAGCGTCAAATAATGGCGTGGATGAAATGCGTGATTTGCGTGAAAAGGTGCAATATCCGCCCGTAGCAGGGAAATATAAAGTATATATTATTGACGAAGTCCACATGCTTTCCCCTGGGGCGTTCAACGCGCTTTTAAAAACGTTGGAGGAACCGCCTACACATGCGGTATTTGTTTTGGCAACGACGGAAGCGCAGAAAATTCCTGCCACCATTCTTTCCCGTTGTATGCGTTTTGATTTTAAATTAATCCCGCAGGAAGATTTGGAAAAACGTCTTCGTTACGTATTCGATCAAATCGGTAAAACGTATGACGACGAGGCGATTTCCGCGATTGCGCGTGCAGGCGCAGGGAGCGTTCGTGATATGCTTTCCATTGCCGATACGTGCGCTTCGTATACAAGTGGGAAATTAACCTATGCAGACGTAAATACGGTGCTTGGAAATGCCGATTTCGAGCAGGTGGCAAAGCTCTGCCGCGCGGTTTTACAAGGGGACGTTGGCGTGGCTTTTGAAGAAGCGGAAAACTTCTTATCTGCTGGGAAGAGCGTAGGTATGCTCTTAAAAGACGTTATGAATTTTTTAAACGCTTGCGCAGTCGCAAAGACGTGCCGCGACGGGCAAAAAATCTTGGCGTTCCCGAACGATATGTATGCCTTGGTGGCGGCGGTGGCAAAGGAAACAGACGGACATCGTTTGCTTCGCGTAACGGAAATTTTTGCGACGGTAGAGCCCGATTTGAAATACTCCACTTCACCGAGAATTTTATTTGAAACGGCGGTGATGAAAGCGAGTATGCCTGAATCGGATTATGATATTGAAACACTAATTTCTCGTATAGCAGACTTGGAAAAACGAATTGAGAACGGTGTTGTTTTAAAAAATGCAGGGGGCATGTCCGCGTTGAATACAAATACGGACTCTGATCAAGAAGCACCCAAGGCGGCGGTTTCTACGTCTGAAACGATGTTACAAAAGCCGAAAACGCAGCCCAAGCAAGAAGAAAATTTTGATAATGCCGATTCAGATTATCCAGTAGCGGATTTTGATATTCCGCCTGAAATGGACGCTCCGCCAGATGAAGCGGCAACTGGCGGCAACGTGTATTTTGATATAGGCTTCGAGCCAAAACGTTCGCAACCGCCGACAAGGAAAGAGCAAAATTCTATGCCTGCCTCGACATACACGAACACACCGACAACGACAACGCCAAGTGTAGCTACGCCTCGCGCGGTGAAACCTGCGGTGAAAGGTGATGCAAAGGCAACGTTTGGTAGCTTTTTGCGCTCCATTCGTAAGATTGCCAAGAGCGGTGTTTTGTTGACACTTTGCATGGATTTAGACAGCGAATATGACGGCGACGTTTTCGTGCTTTGCACGGCAAGCGACACGATTTATCGTTCTTTGAGTAAGGCAGACCATGCGGAATTAATTGCAAAAGCTTTCTTGGAGATTGGCATTGAAGCAGGCGGTTTTGAACTGCGATTAAAGGGCAAGCAATCGGACACGTTCAATAAAAACGTTGCGGAGTTAAAGGAAACGTTTGCTGGAGTAAAAATAGAAATTAAATAAAATAGAAATCAAACAAATCGAAAAGAATCGATTGAAATTTTAAATAGGATAATTCGGAGGAAAAAATCATGGCAGGATTTAAAGGTGGCAACAATAATATGCAAAATTTGATGCGTCAAGCGCAAAAGATGCAGGAAGAAATGGAAAAAACGGCAGAATTATTGGACGATTGGGAAGTCGTGGGTACTGCCGCAAACGAAGCGGTTGTTGTTTACATGAATGCAAAGAAAATCATCAACGGCATTGAGTTGGACGAAAGCATTGTAGACCCCACGGACGTGGAAATGTTGGAAGACTTGATTATGGCTGCTATCAATGACGGTTATACGAAAGCAGATAAAGTATACGAGGAAAAAATGGGCAAGTACGGCGACATGGGCGCGCTTGGGGGAATGATTTAATCGATGGATATTTTTATCGAGCCGATTGGCAAACTCATTAACGAGTTTTCAAAATTACCAGGCGTGGGTAAGAAAACGGCGCAACGTTATGCTTATAAAGTAATCGATATGTCGGAATCGGAAGCGCGTGCTTTTGCCGACGCGATTTTGGGCGTGAAACGCAAGGTTAGATATTGTAAGGTGTGCGGTAATTTCACCGAGGAAGAAGTCTGTGGGATTTGTCGCACGCGCGAACGCACGTCAATTTGTGTTGTGAAAGAACCCAAAGACGTTGCTGCAATTGAAAAATTACATGAATTTAAAGGTGTGTATCACGTTTTACACGGCGTAATCGACCCTCTCTCTGGTGTGGGACCGAACGATATCCGATTAAAGGAATTGTTGGCGCGTTTGAACGAGGGTGACGTGAAAGAAGTAATCGTGGCTACGAATCCTGACGTTTCAGGGGATGCTACGGCAATGTATATTGCAAAGCTTATCAAGCCTTTCGATATTCCCGTTACGCGTCTTGCGCATGGTATTCCCATCGGTTCGGAAATCGAATACACTGATGAGGTGACGTTGGCAAGGGCGTTTATCGAGCGTAATCGCATGTAATGTAAAGGAAATATAGGATGACGTTATGCTTACGGCATTTTCTATTTGGAGATGGCGGCAGTATTCAAGCATTTTAAGGCGTAAGAACGCCTATAGAAAATAAAAGAGGAAAGAATTATGAAAGTATCAGTACTTGGTTGCGGTCGTTGGGGATCGTTTATTGCGTGGTATCTTTGTAACCACGGTCATGACGTATATTCTTGGGGACCAGAAGACGACTATTCCTATAAAGTATTAAAAGAAACGGGCAAAAACGAGTATGTAAACCTTGACGAACGTATTTGCCTCACTTGTGATTTAAAAGAAGCGATTGACCATGCGGAAGTCATCATTATTTCCATTTCTTCGCAAGGTCTGCGCGACTTCATGCAACGTATCATTCAGCAGGACGTGTCGGATAAAAAATTTGTGCTTTGCATGAAAGGTATCGAGGTTTCCACGGGCTGTCGTTTGTCGGAAGTGCTCACACAGAGCGGTATTTCGTCTGAAAATATTGCCGTTTGGGTGGGGCCTGGGCATATTCAAGCCTTCACGCAGGGGATTCCCAATTGCATGATAATCGATTCGACGAATCCCGAGCTCAAAACACAGCTTGCAAATGCTTTCCGCTCCGATTTGATTCGTTTCTATTATGGGGAAGATCTTATCGGTTCCGAACTTGGCGCGGCGGCGAAAAACGTGATGGGCATTGTGGCAGGTGTATTGGATGGCTGTGGTTATACAGCGATGAAAGGGGCGTTGATGGCACGTGGCGCACGCGAAGTAGCGCGTTTGATTAAAGCGATGGGCGGCAACGAATTGTCGGCGTATGGTTTGGCGCACCTTGGCGATTACGAAGCGACCCTCTTTAGTGAGTTTTCGCATAACCGCAGATATGGTGAAATGCTCGTGAAAGGGGAGAAGTTTGAGAAGTTGGCTGAGGGCGTTTCTACGGCTGCGGCGATGAAAAAGTTGGGCGAAATTTATAACGTCGAACTGCCTATCACCAACGCTGTATATGAAATGTGCTACGGCGAAGGGGAAGAAGATTATAAGGAAAGAGCAAACCGTTTGATGGTGAAGCTTTTTGAACGCGACATAAAAACAGAATTTTCATCCTAAGAAAAAATCAATAAAAAAATGCTTTGGTTGTAATTCAGCCAAAGCATTTTTTGTTTACAGTCTTTGTTTGCAGACAAGTATCAAAAGCCTGCGTTTTTAATTTCACGATCAACCGAGCGTTTTACGTCACGTTCGGCAATTGTTTGTTTTTTATCGTAGGTATGTTTACCGCGACAAAGGGCAATTTCCATTTTAATCAAGGAATCTTTAAAATACATTTTCAAAGGAACGAGGGTATAGCCTTGTCTATTGATTTTGCCTGCAATTTTGGCGATTTCATGCTTGTGCAACAATAGCCTTCTATCTCTTCGCGTGTCCTTTGTACTGAACGCGTCCGAGCGTTCGTATAAGGCAATATGCATATTTTTAACGCTTACGTCATTTCCGCGAACGAAACAAAAGCTGTCGTTCATATTCACGTTCCCAGCACGCACCGATTTAATTTCGTTGCCTTGTAAAACAATGCCCGCCTCGTATTTTTCTTCGATAAAGTATTCAAAAGAAGCGCTTTTATTGGTCGCGATTACTTTCATAACAAATTCTCCATTTATACTCAACGCGTACACGGTATGCCCATTTTATGCGTTTTCAATCTTTTTTAACAATCTAAATTCCGTTCTTCTTCGATAAAAATCCACGTCGATTACTTTAATTTTGACGCTTTCACCGATGGTATATTTTCTATCGGTGCCAATCAGACAAAAGTGGTCGGGGTCAAACGCATACGTGCCGTACAAAGATTCGATGGGGATAAACCCTTCAATCGTATTGGGTAATTCTGCGAACAGTCCAAAAGAAGTAACGCCAGAAATCACCGCGTCATATTCCTCGCCAATATGCTCGCTCATATACATTGTCATATACAAATCGTCCACGTCTCGTTCCGCATCTGTGGCTTTACGTTCTCTGTCCGAGGATTGTGCCGCTGCGCGTTCAACAAAATCACTGTATTTATCAATCGACTCTCCATAACCACCGTTGATGATTTCCTTGATGATACGGTGAATACAAAGGTCGGGATAACGGCGAATGGGGGAAGTGAAATGGCAGTAACAACCGCTTGCCAAACCGAAATGCCCTACATTATCAGGGGAATACCTCGCCTTTTGCATCGAACGCAGCATAACGCGGTTCAACACCGAATAAATGGGCAAATTTTCTGCCGTGCGTAACAATTTTTGATAATCGTAAGGCTTTACGTCATCTGCAGAAAATCTTGCAACAAGCCCCAAGGTTTGCGCGAATTTGCGGAAAGAAGAAGCCTTTTCTTCGCTGGGCTTTTCATGAATACGATAAATGAAAGGTGCTTCAATTGAATGCATATATTCTGCTACGGTTTCGTTTGCAAGCACCATAAATGCTTCGATAATTTGATAGGAAAAAGCACGTTCGTAATCGGGAATAATAATTTCATCTTGTTCAGTGAGAAGAATTTTTACCTCTTTCACGTCCAAAGAAATATTGCCTTTTTTATCACGCATTGTCTGCAAAATCTGGGTCAATTCGGCAAACAGGCATACCATGTCCTTAACGTCGGCGTATTTTTCGCAAATAGCTTTGTCGTTTTCAAGGAGTTTGGTGACTTCATGATACGTCATTTTATGTGTGGAACGGATAATCCCTTCTACAATTTCACTGCTTCTTACAATTCCTTTTTTATCTACGCGCATCACGCAGGAAAGAGTAAGCCTATCTTCGCCTTCATTTAATGAACAAATACCGTTAGACAAAGCGCGAGGCAGCATGGGCAATACGCGGTCTGGGAAATAAACGCTCGTGCCGCGCTCATAAGCTTCTAAATCGAGGGGGGAGCGATATGCAACGTAATTGGAAACGTCGGCGATATGCACGCCCAGCACATATTCATCGCCGTCTTTTTCCAAAGAAATAGCATCATCG
>SVHQ01000117.1 GCA_015055785.1 Clostridiales bacterium
ACGTCGCCCGAAGAATGCCCGCTGGCGCTGGCTTCGTATTTCTTATCCCCTTTCTTTGCTTCATATTCAGGCGAAGAGGAATCCTCAGGCCACTTTTCTTCACTGGGAATACCGAAATACAATAACGGCGAATCTTCCGTAACGTACAACCGAATACGAATCGTTGCATATTCGTTTACCTTTACCGCTTCGTCAAACTGGTAAATCAACGAACCGTAGCTGTTGGTAGAAAACTTCATATATCCGTCAAAATCGGACACGTTCCCTTTTTCATCCGTCAACGGTTCTTCAATATATTGAATTTTCGCCGCAAGGTTGTTCAACAGATAACCGTTCGTGAAACTCTTTTCAAAATTATCTTCCGTTTCATTGATAAAGCGCACGGAAACCTCTACGTCCTCGTCAGGCATCACGAAATATTCTTCTTCTACTGCCTTACCATTGACGTACCAACGTTTAATTGGCTTATTATATTCGGGATTATTTTTGGGATTTTTAAGAACAAGCGGAATAATATCGCCGTATAACGCATCTACGGTATAATCCACACTGCCATCCGTATACGTAAACGAACAAGTATGCGGCCCATAAATATGAATGGGCAATACCTTTTCATAGTTTTCCCCACCATATTCAAACACGCAAGCGATGGTTGTATCACCACCCGTAAGAGGTATTAACATTCCGTCCTCTACCATAGCGATATCGGTATCTGCAACCGTGAACGTTACGTTGTCTACCGTTTTCACTTCTCCGTTTTCATTGGCATACATCACCAAAGTGAGCGAATTGCCTACACATACGTCTTTCCCTACAAAGGAGGGATAAAATTCTGTTTGCTTTTCTGTTACGTTAACCTTGATATTTTTCGCAACTTCGCCGTGAGAGGAATTTACTTTCACCAACACGTTTGCCGTGCCTACGCCAATCGCGCGAATCATCCCATTCTCTACCGTTGCAACCAAAGTGTTATCGCTATTCATTTGCACCGTGCCGTCAATCGTTTCCCCTAAATAGGTATACGTATAGGTCACTGCAAACTCGTCACCCACAAACAAAGCAATGTTGTCTTGTTTTAAGGATAAGCACGGAATTGGATAGGTTTCGGGATCGTATACCACAATTTCAATAAGACCTGAACGCCCCGTGTTGCTCATTGCTTTTACGACCGCTGTCCCAACTGCCTTTCCTTCTACGACGCCATTTTCCGAAACTGAAACAACGCTTGCGTCATTCGTTGTATACGTTACGGTTTCACCGTCTTCTAAATTGGCAAGGGAAAGCTGTCTCGTTTCTCCAACGAGCATCTCTATCTTTCTTTCAGTAAACGCAATCGAAGGAATCACTACTTCTTCGTTGTTCTCGCTTTGAGAAGATCTGTCAGGATCATCCAAGCTTTTACAAGCCGTTGCCCCAAACGCGCACACCGTCATACATAATGCAATAAACGTAAGAATATATTTCTTTTTCATGGAATTCTCTTTTATCAATATTTTCATATTTCACTCACAATACGGGAGAGGTATTACAGGTATTCCGCAACACCCTCCCTATACTGTCAGTTGATTTGCTTAAAAAATAGCCTTTAAAAAGTTGATTTAGTTTACTTTGCTAAATATTTTAAGGGCGTGCATTTCCGTAATTTCCGCCTGCGACCAAGCGTCAAACTGGAAGTCGATAACAAGCCCTGCCGTACCGTTCAATACGTCCGCAGAAAGCGCCGTCGTAATCACCGTCGCGCCGCCGTCGTTATTCGTTTTACTGTCGTCCGTCACCGTCAATACGCCGTCTTTAATCATGACCTTGAAAGAATGTCCTTTCGAAGCATCAAACGAGAAGGATTGACCGCCAATCGTAATCTTACCGTTACCGCTAGCAATGGCAAACAAGCCGAAATATGCTTCTTCAAGCGCCGCATAGTTAACCCCTTTCAAAGTCATCGTACCGTCATGAGGGGTCGCATTGAATTGTGCCATATGGAAAGTTTTATACGTTGTATTGTATTCCTGATGATATCCCGTTGCCCCATCGTGATTGTTGCCTGCGTCGTGAGCGCCCGCAACCGTAGGGTCGTTGGCGTTTTTCAAATAAGCTTTCGGCGTTGTGTCAGGAATCGTTGTCATACGCATTTCGGTAATTTCCGCCTTCGACCAAGCGTCGAACTGGAAGTCGATAACAAGCCCTGCCGTGCCGTTCAATACGTCCGCCGAAAGCGTCGTCGTAATCACTGTCGCACCACCGTCGTTATTCGTTTTACTGTCGTCCGTCATCGTCAAAACGCCCTCTTTAATCATTACCTTGAAGTAATGCTCTTTCGAACTATCAAACGAGAATGATTGACCGCCAATCGTAATCTTACCGTTACCGCCAGCAATGGCAAACAAGCCGAAGTAAGTTTCTGCGCTTGCATTGTAATTAAACTTAGGAAGCGTAACAGGGCCGTCGTAATTACCAGATTCGAATTGAATCAGGTGCACGTACGTTTCATACGACGTGTTGTACCCAGTATGGTGACCGCCCCAGCCCGTTTGGATGCGTTCGCCTTTATCCGACGCACCGTTAGAACTATCTACAGTCGGGTCATTTTCAAGAATAACAACCTGCGATTTTTCAACGTATTTTTCATCGATAATCGCATTGATTGCCGCAACGTTTGCTTGATGCCATTCACTTGCCTTATCTTCTGCGGAGAGCGAATCGGAGTACTTTTGATATGTTTCAATTGCCTCAATTTGCGCACCCGCATCAGTCGCATCAATTACTGCCTGACAAAGCGCATAGTCTTTTGCTGCAACAATAATCGCGGGTTGAACATAGCCTGCTTTTTCATATTCGGTCATATATTCTTCCGCTTTGCAATATGCATTCACCGCTGCAACCTCTGCTTTGCTCCCCGTCAAATCGTTTGCATTTTCAGGAAGCTGCGCGAGCGCGGAAGCCATTTCCGCCTTATAATCAAGGGCGTACTTCGTCACGTGGAATTCACTGATGAAAACACGCACGTAAGCGGTCAGTTCGCAATCAAACGTAAGCCCTTCGCTGCCGTTGATGACGCTTGCGGGAAGCTCGATACGCGCAATATCCGCCGTCGCGCTGTTTACTTCGCGCAATACTGCATACGTACCCGTTGCGTCCGTGATAACGCTGAACAATCTATTTCTGTTGCCGTCTGTATTCTTCGGCGTAACGTCCACACCGTTTAAGGTAATTGTACCCAAACCGCCGCCATCTTCCATGAAGAATGCGAAATCCACTTTAGAATACAAAACATAATTCAGTTTCGGCAAGGTTATGTAATGATCGCCAGCCAACGAACCGTTTACACCGAACGTCAAGCCTTCGTTCAGTTGTCTATCTGCCGTACCATTCCAATCAATAACGTAATCGCTGTCAAAATACCAGCTTGCATTGCCGTTTGCTTTCACGTCGTCAATCATGGTCGTATTAACGTCCACTTTGCTGTTATCGTGGATATACGTTGCCGAAATTTCCGATTTTTCACTCGTTTCCAAAATAGCGCACCAGCTTGCAACAAGCTCGATATCCTTTTCTACGGGCGCATTGAAATCGTATGCAACGCCGTCCAAATACCAACCGTTGAAAATATATCCATCAAGCTCCGCTGTTACCGCCGTAGCCGTCTGATTATAAGGAACGTTTTGCGTTTCTGCCTCACCGTTTACGAAGGTTACCGCATAAACCTCTGCATCTGCCTTTGCTTCCACGATGATTGTCGTTTCCGAGTATACGGTGCATTCTTCTACCGTCTTATTCCAACTTGCATTTTTATAATGCTCAGGTGCCGCAGGCACTGCGGGAAGCGCAAATTCATCCACGTTTTCAACCGTATACATAATTTCCGTCGTATTGCCGTCAAAGTCTACAAACTGCACCTTGTATTCAATTGCCTTAAATTTCGCCGTCAGGGTCATTTCGCCCGATACCGTATCTTCGGCAAAATTCCATTTCGTTTCCCCGTTATACCAACCATCGAAGGTGTAGTAATCCTTCGTAGGCGCGGTAGGTTCTTCCAAAAGCAAGCCTTCCCCTACTTTCCCCGAAGATACTTCCGTTTCGCCGTTGACAAACTTTACCGTATGTTCGATGCGAACGTATGTAGCCGTTACCACAATGGGGTCTTCCGAATAACTCAAATATTCTTCTGGAGCCTTATTCCAACATCCATCCGTAAAATGTTCGGGAGCTTGGGGAAGAGTGGGAGCAACGAACGAGCTTACATTTTCACAAGTATAGGTCTTTTCTTCAACCAGTGTTTCGCCGTCTGCGCCTACGAATTTAACCGTATAAACCTTTGCCGTCCATTTTGCCGTAAGCGTTACGTTCGCCGTAACTTTATCCGTTGCAAAGTTCCATTTCGTTTCCCCATTATACCAACCGTCAAAGGTATAATAAGCTTTCACTGGTGCGGTAGGTTCTTCAAGAGTTTTCCCTTCCTCTACCGTTTCCGTCCTTACTTCAGCCCCGTTTGCTCCATCAAAGGAAACCGTATACTCTTCCTTTTTCGTGTCGTTTGTAGAGCTGTTTTCGCCCGAGCCCTCTATGGAGCTTTCCGTATTGCTGCTTTGCCAATCAAATATATCTCCGCAAGAACTCATAACGCCAACACTTGCCACGGACATAGCCAAACAAACTAACAACATAATCAGCTTTTTATTTCTCATAATAATTCTCCTTATCATTATTTTTTAAGATTATCGAACAATCCCGCCGTCAAATTTCCACCTTCTTTTTCCTTATTGATATCAAACTTGAATGTGTAGAAATTGAACTCGTCCACCAACGCATTGATTTCTTTCTGCGTGTAGCTACTGCTATAATATTTCAGTTTCGTATAAGTCAACGTTAATTCTAATTCTTTAATGCGATTATACAACTTTTCATACATATCCAAATCTTCCGTCTTATAATGGTTGATTTTTTCGTATGCTTTTTTGAAAATGCGGTCGATTTGGTCAACGACTCCTTCCGTCCATATATCACTGTCGCCGATATTCGAGTAGATATCACTTGTATAGGACATTCCGTTAAGCACGGAGGCTTGTTCGTAACGCAGACGCGTTAAATCGTAATACATACGGATTTCTTCGGCTGCGTCTTTGTAAAAATGCGCCATAAACTCATTGACAAGATCATCGTAATTTTTGGAAGTATCCCAAAGAATTTGCGATTCAATAAAATAACGCATTTCTTGGAAGCAAGGCTGGTTAGTCGTATTCGCGCCTTGACTGTGAATGAAATCAACGCCATGCTCCGCATACTGTGCAGCTTGCTCTCTAAACGTATCAAAATTATTGAAGTTATAGAAGAAATGATGGAAATTCGTATCGTACGTATACAACAAGAATTGATTTTTCCTTCCTTCCAAGAAATCCTTCCACTTCAACAGATTGGAATACACATCTTGATTTTCCACGTCTGTCAACGTTTTGGAATAATCGGTGTAAATCGGTGCGAAATAGAAATCGATATTATCCGCCGCAGGGATAACCTTATCGCTAAAAGGCACCCATTTTCCGTTTGCGTCTTGTTTAACGGGAGGCGTTTCCGTTGCATAGTACGCAAATACGACCAATCTAATTTCACGACCAGGGAAATCTTTTGCCGCCCACTCATTTACATAATGTGCAACGCGATTGATGAACTGCATCTGCAAGCCTGCATCGTTCAATGCCCAGTCCTCTTTCGCCTGTTGACAACGGCTGCAATTACAGAACAGCGTTACGTCAGCTTGCCCTATACCAAAATACGTTTTTGTGGGATCGGCCTTAATTCTTTGATAAATATCTTCCGCTGCCTGCTTATACAGTTCCTCGCCGCCCGTCCAGCAAAGCTGTACACCTGATTCGGAGAACCAATGATCGGGCGTACCGTCCTCTTTTACCGTCCCGTATTTATGCGCGTTGTACCAAAGGTCTTTGTTGATAACGCCATGTCCGCCCTTTCTCAGCTGTACGTGCATTTCGCCGCCCCAAGCCCAGCCTTCGTCTTTAGTAACCGTACGTGTTCTGCGCAAGTAATCTTCGTTTG
>SVHQ01000005.1 GCA_015055785.1 Clostridiales bacterium
AGGGTGGGGCGAAAAAAAGCCCTGCATAGCAGGAAAAAATAAATAAAAAAACCTTTTTACAATTTTAAAAACTTTTTTCAAAAATATGTGTAAAAATGTTGACAAGATAAAAAAAAGGTGATATAATCAAACTCGTAATACAATCGAAACGTGGTAGGGGGCAGTATGCTCTTTTGCGGAAAAGCGTGAAGAAGAATGTTTTATCGCATACATAAAGCTGCTTCTCAAAGCGAATCGTGCGTGTTATGAACGGACAAGGGAGACATTTTTATAAAGTCTTGTAGAGTGCCATCTTTTGTCTGATGTTACTTTTTACTTTATAAAATTTTTATTAATCGGAGGAGCTTTATGAAGAAAATGAAGCGATTTTTAGTAGCAATGTTGGGTGGCCTCACTGCTATCGCTTGTCTTGCAGGTATCTCTGCATGTAAGAAAGACAAAGAAGAAGCGAAAGTAGAAGAAAAGCCCAGCTATGACATCAACATCAATATGCCTAGTCTTGATGCTGAGAAGTGTGTTCATGACTACACCGTAGTTTATTTCGAACAAATTGCTGACTGTTTCAACCATGTTGAAGGTTACAAAGAAATGGGTTGTTCGAAATGTGGCGAATCTATGATCGTTTACACTGGTTATGGTCATGATTTTGGTGATGCATCTTGTACAGAACCTGCAAGCTGTGTTCTTTGCGGCGAAGAAAAGAACATCCAGTTGGCAGCTCATAAGATGGTAGCAGCTACCTGTGATGCACCTGCATCTTGTTCTGAATGTGACTACACAGAAGGTGTTGCTCTTGGTCATGATTGGGTAGCAGCAACTTGTGCAACGGATGAATACTGTTCTGTATGTAATAAACCTGGCACAGGTAAAGCACATACGCTTACGAGCGCATTCGGTAACTTGGTTGAAGATGGCGCTTGGACAGTTGCTGATATGCCTGTAGATGCTAATGGTTACTATTATGTAGCACCTGCTGATTGCACGACGCAAGGCTATGCTGCATTTAATTACTGTGCTACGTGTTTGGCAGCAGCTACGGCTGATGATAACCTTGCTTGGGCTATTTTCAACAATGTTAAAACACCTCGTACGGATGCTGAAGTAGCAGCTTACCTCTTCGGTTCCGGTTTGGTTCGTACGGAAGGCTATGCAACGATTCAGGCTGCTCATACGATGGTTAACTTCTATGGCACGAAAGCTGAAGTTGAAGCTGGTACGGCTCTCTTTGTAAAAGAAGCTAACAAGGCTGGCGAATATATCGAAGCTACTTGTACGACTGGTGCTGTTAAGAACTTCGAAGTATGTAAAGTTTGTTTGGGCACGAGCTTGGATGCTGACGCTACGCTTGCAGAAATGAAAGCTATATTGACGGGCGAAAAAGCTGTTATCTCTACGTTCGCTGAAGGTGAAGCTCTTGGCCACGACTACGGTACTTCCTACAAAGCTGGTCTTAACGCTACTTGCTTAGCTAAAGGTTTCACGGAAAGCTGGGAATGCACCAGATGTGATGCTGAAAAAGTTGAAGAAGATATTGACATTCTTCCCCACGACGGTGAAGTAAACAATGCATTTGTTGCAACGGCTGCTACGAACAAGGCTTCTAAGGCTGCTGATTGCGTAAATGGTAACTACTGTGGTAACTGTAAGACGTACTGGGGTAACGAACTTGGTCATAAGGAAGAAAACCTTGATGAAATGCCTGCTACCTGTACGACCGATGGTTATAGCGATGATTCTTGGTACTGTACTGTTTGTGGTCACGTTGAATATGATTATATTTACAAAACTGGTCACGAATTCGATTCTACGACGAAAGTTGAATTGGGTAAAACGAAAGTATCTTGTACGACGAACGCTTATGCAGAACATTTCACTTGTAAGAATGGTTGTGGTGTTGTAGCTGTTGCTGAATACGATGATGATGATAATGTTGAATCCTATAAAGTTGTTGATTTGAAAGACCTTATCCTTAAAGATGGTAAGATGACTGGTCACAGCTTTGTTGTTGAAGATGGCGAAGATGCTGAAGCTATGGACGGCGATGATTTGATTGCTTACCTTAAGGATGCTATCAAAGCTGCTGTTAAGGCTGATAAGACGAAGACCTGCGCAGACGTTACTGTTAAGTGTGAAGACTGTGATTATAGCTTCACTGTTGAACATAATGATGCTGGTGTTTGGTATCTTGATGAATTTGGCTATCCTACGGATGACGAAACGGAAGATACTTATAATATTGGCGTAACGAAGGCTACCTGCACCGAAAATGGTACGTGTAAGCTTTGTGGTGATGATTTCATCGATGCTATCGGTCATAACTTTGAAGATGACGAAGATAACAAGAATGACTTCGTTGCTGCAAGACCTGCTACCTGCACGGATAAGGGTACGAGAGCATACTACATCTGTACAAATGGTTGCGGCGCTATTGCAACGGAAGCTGGTGATGAACAGGCTGAAGCTATCGATAAGAATGGTAACACGGTTCTTCTTACAACGAAGAATTACAAAGATTACTTGACGATCGCTCTTGTTCCTCATGCATGGACGGAAGTTGAAGGTAAGCTTGCTACCTGTACGGAAATTGGTTGGAATGACCATATCGCATGTGCTGACTGTGGTAAGAAAGCTACGGTTGCTGACGGATTCGCTGTAGCTGATATCTATAAAGAAGTTAAGGCTACTGGCCATAAGGGCTCTGCAGAAGGTTCTTGTGCTCCCGAAATCGTTTGCGATAAGGGTGGCGAAGACGGTAATGGTTGTGGCGAAACGTTCAAGAACCCCAACGTTCAACCTGATAACCATAGCTGGGTAGATGGCGAATGCGACTGCTGTAAAGTAGTTTGTGCTCACCCTGCATACACTGCAGACAACAAGTGCACGGTTTGTGGCAAAGATGCTGAATAATTAAGCAAAAGCTTAGTTAAAAACTAAAAAAATTGAACGCGGTTGAAAAACCGCGTTCTTTTTTGCTTTCTAAATAAAGGCTTCCCTTGTCACTTGCTATTCAAAAGTTTTGTCATTGCAAGCGGAACGCGCGAACAAGGGTTTTCATTGCGCTCAGCTTGCTATTTGCAAGGCGTTGTCATTGCGCTCAGCTTGCTATTTGGCGTGGCCAAGCCTATGCAATAGGCGTGGCAATCTCATAAAAAACAATGCCATAATAAACACGAGATTGCCACATTCCGCATTCGTCCATTTGCAATGACACGTCTTTCACCGCAGCAGCCGCATAACAGAACAAGCCGCCCTGTCATACCGAATGAGCGACCGCGTGGAGTGTATCCCATTTTCTATAATCGAAAAAACAAATACATAGTAAAAGTTTTTCTAAAATTTTCGATTAATTTTCAAAAACGACCCATATAGCAGTTGCATTATTTGAAAAAAAATAGTAAAATGGTATAGTTAATAAAACCACGGAGTGAGTACTGATGAAAAATAGAGTTGCATCGAGAATGTCGGCAATTTCACCTTCCCTTACGCTTGCGATTTCCGCAAAGGCAAAGGCGATGAAACAGGCAGGCGAAAGCGTTGTGTCTTTCAGCGTTGGCGAGCCCGATTTCAACACGCCGCAGCATATCATAGACGCGGCAAAAACAGCATTGGATAACGGTCAAACGAAATACACGCCCTCGTCGGGGTTATTGCCCCTGCGCAAGGCGATTTGTGATAAATTCTTAAAGGATAACGGTTTGGAATACGAACCCTCTCAAATTATCGTTTCCAACGGTGCAAAGCATTCCATTTTCAATGCTTGTTACGCGCTTTTGGACGAGGGTGACGAAGTAATCATTCCCGAGCCCTATTGGCTCACCTATCCCGAAGTGGTGAAAGTTTGCGGTGGCGTGCCCAAATACCTCACCTGCAAGAAGGAAAACAAATACAAATTCTCTGCGGAAGAATTAAAAGCGGCGATTACGCCCAAGACGAAAATGCTTATTTTCAATTCACCTTCCAATCCCACGGGCGCGGTTTACAATGAAGAAGAAGTCCGCGCGATTGCAAAGGTGTGTGAGGAAGCGGAGATTTTCGTTATCGCAGACGAAATTTACGAAAAATTATGCTATAACGGCGTAAAACCTTTCTCTATTGCGAAGTGCAGCGATAAGATGAAGGATTTGACAATCACCATCAACGGCGTTTCCAAAACGTACGCCATGACGGGTTGGAGAATCGGTTATTTAGCCGCACCCAAGGACGTAGCAAAGGCAATCGATTCTTTCCAAAGCCACGCAACGAGCAACGCGTGTTCGATTTCTCAAGCAGCGACGATAGAGGCGTTAAACGCTCCTGAAGAAGAAATTCAAGCGATGGTGGACGTATTCGACAAGCGCAGAGCCATTCTTTTGGATTTGATTGCAGGGATTGACGGCGTGCAGGCTGTCGAGCCCGACGGCGCGTTCTACGTAATGTTGGTAGTGAGCGGTCTTTACGGCAAAAGCTATCAAGGCAAACCCATCACCAATTCAATTGAATTTGCCGACGCGTTGTTGGATGGGGAGAAAGTAGCGACGGTGCCAGGGGTATCCTTTGGCGCAGACGATTGCTTGCGTTTGTCCTATTCCTTAAGTGAAGAGGACATCAAAGAAGGTTTGAAGCGCATTCAGCGTTTCATTCAAGAACTCAGATAAGAGAGAATAGTTTTATATACACGAATCGCGGGCGGTTTTCTGACTGTCTGCGATTTGCCTTTGAAGTGTTTTGTTATTTCGTTTTTGGCGGAAAAAAGTATAGATTTTCTCTTTAAAGACGAATTTTTCCGCTTTAAAAAAAATTTTTCACAAAAAGCCAAAAAATTTTCAAAAAAGTCTTGAAATTCCAAGCAAAATCTGCTAAACTATAGTAAACCGAGAAAAATACATTTCATTCGGTGAAAACAGTGTAAAATCTGGGAGGATTGAAATTATGATTAAAGTAATTTATGGCGAAAAGGGTACGGGTAAGACCAAGATGATGATTGATGCTGCAAACGCATCGATCAGCGAAGCAAAAGGTCACATGATTTTTATCACCGATACCAAAAGATATATGTATGATTTAGAACGCGAAATTCGTTTTATTGACGTGAGTGAATATGACGTTGCTGGTGAAGCTGCGCTTTGCGGATTTATCAAAGGCGTAATTGCAGGCAACAACGATAACGAATATGTTTACATTGACGGTATTGCACGTATTGCAGGTAAGCCTGTTTCTGAAATGGCTGCATTCTTCTATATGCTTGACAAAGTAGCAAAGAGCGACAATCTTGTAATCACCGTTTCTGTTTCGGCAGCGAAGGAAGATCTTCCCGATTTCGTAGCGAAATATATTGATTGATAAATTGCCGCTATAAATAGGCTAACAAAAGCTTTATAGGCGGTTACATACAAAGTGGAATGGATAGCCGAGCGGCGTTTGCGTTCGGCTTTCTTATATCCAAAGTGTGAGAGAAAGGGTGAAAAGAGTTGACATAAAAAAGCAACCTACGGGTTGCGGTTTTTGCGTATAAAAAAATATATCGAATACAAAAGGTAGGTAGGAGTATGTATTTCATCAGCACAAGAGGGGGCGAAAAGGTAACAGGCGCGCAAGCGATTGTACAAGGTTTGGCAAAGAACGGCGGTTTGTACGTGCCGGAAACTTTCCCTGCAGTATCCCGTGAAGAAATAGAAAATATGTTGGAAATGAGTTATCCCGAACGCGCGGCTTTCGTGCTCGGGAAATACCTCGCGGACGAATTGGGTGCCGACTTTTTGCAGGAAATTTGTGAAAAAGCATATTCTGCCTTTGAAGGCAGTGACCCTGTTCCTCTTGTGAAAATCGATGGCGAACTCTACGTTTTAGAATTGTTCCACGGCCCCACGTGCGCGTTTAAAGATATGGCGCTCACCGTGCTTCCCTATCTTTTAAAGAAGAGCTGTGAAGTGACGGGGATTGACGACGAAATTTTAATTTTGGCTGCGACGAGCGGTGACACGGGCAAAGCGGCGTTGGAAGGTTTCCGTGACGTAGCGGGAACAAAAGTAGCGGTGTTCTATCCCGATGAAGGCGTTGCGAAAATGCAGAAATTGCAGATGTGTATTCAAGACGGCAAAAACGTATTTGTTTCGGCTGTTCGCGGTAATTTCGACGATTGTCAGCGTGCGGTAAAGCGTTTGTTTGCTTCGGAAGAATTTAATGCGAAACTCGCGGAGAAAAAGACCCGTCTTTCGAGTGCAAATTCGATTAATTTCGGTCGTTTGGCGCCGCAGATTGCTTATTATTTTTCGGCGTACGTGGATTTGCTGAGCGCAAACAAAATCCAAATGGGCGACGAAATCGATTTTGTTGTGCCTACGGGGAATTTTGGGGACATTTTGGCAGGTTGGTATGCAAAGCAGATGGGTTTGCCAGTGCGTAAACTCGTATGCGCATCGAATAGGAACAAAGTCCTTGCCGACTTCTTCAAGAAAGGGGTTTATGACGTAAAGAGAAACTTCTTTCGCACCATGTCGCCGTCAATGGATATTCTCGTTTCGTCGAATTTAGAGCGTTTGTTGTTTGAAATCAGCGGCAGAAATGCAGAAATTACAGCACAGCGTATGCAAGACCTTGCTGAAAAGAAGGAATATTCCATCACAGCAAAGGAAAAGGAAATTTTGGATAAAGAATTCTTTGGCGGTTTTGCGAGCGAGGATGACACCGTAGAAGCGATGTACGGAGTATTTGACGAGTACGGCTATGCAATGGACACGCACACGGGTGTAGCGTTGGCTGTGTATGATGAATATAAGCAGTTAATTGACACGGAAGAGCACCCCGATAGCACGCCGATTATCGTGCTTTCGACGGCAAACCCGTATAAATTCCCGCAGGACGTATTGTATGCGTTGTCGGGCAACGACGTAAAGGACAGCTTTAAGGGCATCAAGCGTTTGAATTTGTTGACGGCAATGAAACCGCCCAAGAGCCTTTTGGAATTGAGATATCGTCCCTTGCGATTTAAGACGGTGGTGGATAACAATTTGGATAAGATGTCGGAATTGATTTTACGATTTGCTGACGGTGAAATCGTGCCTGTTCCCGATGAAAAGTAAATAAAGAATAAAAGCTCTCTTGTTGTTTTAAGCAAGAGAGTTTTTTATTTGGGCAAAGGAAAGGCGACGTTTTAGAAGGACGTTGCTATTTTGTCATTGCGAATGAAGTGGAATGGAATGTGGCAATCTTGTAAAAAATACGGCAATATTAAATATGAGATTGCCACGCCTACGGCTCGCAATGACGATGTGTGAAGATTGTCACGTTTTCGGTCTGCAATGACGAGGGATTGCCGTGGTTGTTTCACTCCCTCGCAATGATGGTGGGGGCGTTTATCAGTAGGAATGCGATTCATTCACTGCAAGCGGTCGCTATTCCAGTCAACGGAAAGGTTGGTTTGACGAAAGGCGTTTAGGGAAAAGGGGGAACAAGACGGGGTAAATTTTGTTAATCAGGTGATTTTTTTGGCTATTTCTTGTGAATATTGTATTTAAGGATTGATTTTTAAAAAAACCTATGTTATAATGAGAATGGCACTGTTTCATCATTTAGTTGATTTTTAACGGAAAAACACTGCGAAATTCTACGTATTATGCTCGGTTACAGACCGCTGGGGGTATGCGCCCTCGCATAATGCTTGCCTTTCTTGTGTTTTTCTCGTTAAATCGTAATAAATTACTAATCAACTATCCTCAGAAACAGCACCACAAGAAAACTATCGCACAACGGCGGTGGGAAAAGTGAGGGAGTATGTTCGGTTACGTTCGCGCGGATACGCCATATTTATATATCAAGGACGACGCACTGTATAAGGCAATGTATTGCGGTGTGTGTAAAGGTATTGCCGAGGTTTGCGGCCACAGCGCGAGAATGGGGCTTTCTTACGACGTCACCTTCCTTTCCGTTCTTCTCCATAACTTGGCGGGTATCGACGTAAAAATCGAAAAACAACACTGTTTAACGCATCATATTCGTTCCCGTCAGATGGCAGAGGTGGACGAGCTGACAAGAAAGCTCGGTGCGCTGAATATTATGCTGGTGTATTATAAATATACCGACGATATTATGGATGGCGACAAAGGCAGGGGGAAGCGATTGTGGTTTAAAAAAGGTTTTGCGCGTGCGCGCCGTAAATACCCCGAAATCGAACGAATTGTGCGCGATAATCTTGCTGCACAGGAAGAGGCGGAAAAAGCGAAAATAGACAGTATAGACCGCGCTGCAGACGCTACGGCGAATATGTTGGCGGAATTTTCCACCTATGCGCTTGGGGAGAGAGCCAACGCTTACTCTCGAAATCTGTTCTACGCGATTGGGAAATGGATTTATTTGATTGACGCCTTGGACGATTATGATAAGGACAAGAAAAAGGGTGCGTACAATCCTTTCCTCTTGGCTTATGGCGCAAAGGATAGCGTGGAATTGACGACGGGGAAACATGCGACAGACGTGCAATACGTGTTTAACGCTTTGTTTTTTGATATACGGGAAAACTTGTCCCATTTGGAATTTAAGTTCAATCGCGATTTGTCGGATAATATTTTATTGCGCGGTTTGCCGATGATGACAAAGCGGATTATGAGCGGTTGTGATTGCAACGGCAGATGCAAAAATAAAGGGAAGTGCGGCAAGCAAACACAGGGATAAAAGCCCGACGATTCACGAATAATAAAAAGGGTTGCGCATACAATATATCGCAAAATATGTCGCAAACTATATTGCAAACGACGAAATAGAAAATTAGGAGAAAATATGAAAGATTATTACGAATTTCTCGGTTTGACCGAATCTGCAACGGATGAAGAAATCGTTGCGAAATATGAGGAATTAAAAGCCAAATATAAAGAAGAAAGATGGTTGGACGGGGAAGAAGGCAACGAAGCCGCAAAGCTTTTGACGAAATTGGAAGTGGCTTATGCGGAGCTCATGGCAGCGAGAAAGGAACAGAGCAAGAATACGGACGGAAAGGACGCTTTTGAGGAAATCGGCGAACTGCTCAAGAGTGACAAAATCGCCGAAGCGCAGGCGCGTTTGGACGATTTTAACGAACGTAATGCGGAATGGCATTATTTGCAAGCGGTCGTGTACTATAAAAAGAACTGGACGAACGACAGCAAAAAACAATTGGAAATCGCGATGGAAATGGACCCCGATAACCAAAAATACCGCTCTGCTTATGGGAAATTAAATCAAAAGAACGAATACGAGCAGCAGGAAGCGCACAAACAACAGCAGCAATCGCAAAACCCTTATTCCAATCGTCCGCTTGAGGACGAGGATATGCAGATGGGGGGGAACGCTTGTTCGAATTGCATTTCTTGTTGTTATACCTATTTGTGTGTGGATTGTTTGTTTAGCCTTTGTTGCGGTTGCCGTTAATCGAGGGATAATTTAAGAAAAAGGCTGGCGTAAGAATGAAAAAGAAATTTTCAGCTTATGAAATCGCCTTATCGGCTTTGTCTTGCGCGTTGGCAACGATATTGCTGACGATTGGCGTATATTCGGAAATCCTGCTTTTTACGGGATATTTGTTTTCGTGTATTGCATTGATGCTGCCGTTGGCAAAAAAGAGCTATCGCGGTTATGCGCTTGCATATATAGCGACTTGTTTGCTCTGCCTTTTATTCAATCCTGCAAGGATATTCGATTTGTTGCCATTCATTATGTTTTTCGGTTTGCATCCGCTAATCAACGAATTGCAATTAAAGACAAAAATTAATCGCTGGTTGGCGTGCGCTGGAAAAGCCTTATGGTTTGATTTGACGATGTTAGTCATTTGGAAATTCATTTTTGAATCGACGACAATGGTGCCGTTTATAGATACTTATTTTATTCCTATTTTATTGATAGGAGGCACGGCGTTTTTTGTGTTTTACGATTACGTTATGTACCGTTGGCGGGCAATTGTCAACGTGACGGTGAAGAGAATATATAAGAAATGATAGGGGCATGTACGCGTTGAATATTCATTTAACGATGAAATGTCTTAAAAAATGGTAAGAGGAAGAAACTATATAAAACGACGCTTTGAACGATGCGAGTGCGCACTAAAAAGGCGCATAGCAAAGTGGATGGGGAGGGAAGTTTTATGATTGAGAAAAATCAAATAATTTGTGCGGTGACGGATGCGATCGGCGTTAATGGCGAGGGGATTATTCGACATGAAGGAATCACCTTTTTCGTGCCTGCCTGTTTGCCTGGGGAGAAAGTTCGATTTAAAGTATTGAAAGTGAAAGGGAATATCGGCTATGGTAAGGTCGAGGAAATTTTAACGCCTGCGGAAGAACGTGTGCGTGAAAAATGCCCTGTCTTTTCACGCTGTGGCGGCTGTTGTTTGCAGCATTTGGATTATTCTGCACAACTCGCACATAAAAGCAGTGTGGTGAAAGATACGTTGAGAAAGGTTGCGGGTTTGGATATTGCTGTGCCTTTGGCGATTAAGAGTGACAACCCTTACGGATATCGCAATAAACTGCAAATCCCCGTCGGTGTGGATAAAGAAGGGAATAACGTCATTGGTTTTTATGCGGAACATTCTCATAGAATCGTATCTGTGAGCGCGTGTGCCATTCATCCAGCTTGGGCAGAAAAACTTATTGCTATTGTCAAACGTTATATGACGGAATGTGCCGTAAGAGGGTATGACGAAGAAGACAAAAAAGGTGCGTTGCGGCATATCGTTGCGCGTGAGATTGGCGGTAAATATATTATAACACTTGTCAGTGCAAAGCGAAATTTACCGAATATCCCTTATTTAATTGGTTTATTATCGGAAGCGTTTGCGTTGTTCTCGCTATATATAAATTACAACGACGCGGACACGAACGTAATCCTCGGAAAAGAGTTTGAACTCGTACATGGTAGCGGCTTTTTTGAAACAGAGGAGCAGGGAATACGTTATGAAGCGGGGCCGATGACCTTCTTACAAGTGAATGAAAACGTGCGTGCAAAGCTGTATAAAGACGCTTTGAAAACGGTGTGCGAGGACGGCGATGAAGTGGTGATAGACGCCTATTCGGGCGGCGGACTTTTAACAGCGATGATTGCCAAGAAATGCAAACGCGTTTACGGTATTGAATTGGAAGAAGAAGCTTCCCGTTGTGCAGATTCGCTTAAAGAGAAGAATGGTTTGCACAACATGACGAATATTTGCGGTTACGTAGAAGAAAAATTACCCGCGGTATTGCAGGAAGAAAAGAAGGAAAAATTGCGTTTAATTCTCGATCCGCCGAGGGCAGGTATTGCGCGAAGTGTTTTAAAGGCGCTTTTAGAAAGCGGTATTCCCAAGTTGACGATTATCAGTTGCAATCCTGCAACGTTGGCGCGTGATTTGGGTATTTTGACAGGCAAACTGATAGAAAAAGACGGGGAATTGGTGAAAAATCCCGCGTATGCAGACGTTCCGTTAGGGGAAACGCTGGACGGATATTATGCTGTGGAAAGCGTTCAGCCTTACGATATGTTTCCTCAAACAAAACACGTGGAAACGCTCGTTTGCCTTGTGCGCAAGGCGGATTAAAATATTTTCACCTGATCTGCGAGAGCTTGCTCGTGCAAACAGATCGAAGATTTTAATGTGTTATAAGACGAATATGCACTCAAATTAGAGCAAAAGAGAAAAATATGAGCCATTTAGATGAATTGAATAAAAAATACCCCGTACGCAGAACGGCGGAGGAGAAAGCGGCTTTTCGTGGGTATATCACCGAACACGTTGAAGCAAAAGGTGGGGAAATAAAAACGGAAACAACGAAGAATAAGAAAAATGAAAACGTTGTTATTGGCGATCCTTTAACGGCTGACGTTGTCTTTACAGCGCATTATGATACGCCAGGCAGATCGCTTTTTCCCAATATCATGATTCCGAGAAATCAAGTATTATTTTACGCCTATCAGTTTGTGCCTGTAATTGTGTTGCTCGCGCTTACCTTTCTATTGACGCTTATCGGCGGTGTAATCGGTGCGCTGATTATGGGATACGTGGAAGAACGTTTGATTTTTGTACTGTTCCTGCTCTTTTATTACGTGATTTTCTATTTCATGTTCTTCGCTTTTAAAAACCCAAAAAATTATAATGATAATACGTCGGGTGTGGCTACGCTATTAGAAATCTTTGATAAATTAACCCCAGACCAATTACAGAAAACAACGTTTATTTTCTTTGATAACGAAGAAAAGGGCAAGAAAGGCTCGAAAGAGTATTTTGCTGACCATAAGGAGCAAATGAAAAACAAATTGTTGATTAATTTCGATTGCGTGGGGAATGGGGAACATATCTTATTTATCGCGAAAAAAGAAGCGGAAAATATGCCTGCATATAAAGCGATGCAAGAGCTTTTTCTTTCGGAAACGGACGAAAAGTATAAAATTGCATTTTATCCCATGAAAGGTTCGGAAGCCAATTCCGATTATAAAAATTTCCCTTGTGGGGTAGGGTGTATGGCTTGCAAAAAGACGAAGGGCGGATTGTTATATGCGGATAAGATACATACGCCCAAGGACATCGAAGTGCAAAACGAAAATATTGTTTTTCTTTCGAATAAAATTGCAAAATACCTTTCTTGAAGATAGTGTATAAATGATAATAAAAAGGGTAGGGGTTGCGTTCGACGCGTACCTGCCCCTTTCTTTTTGCATTTTCAAGACGTTTTTATTAGAAAAAATTCATAATTTTTTTTAAACGAGAACACACTGTTTTTATGGAAAAAAATTTGACTTTGACGGCAACTTTATTATCTGAAGCCCAAGCCTTGCAAAAGCATTTAGTGAAGCTTCGTCGCGAAATACACGGCTATGCGGAAACGGGATTTGAGCTTACAAAAACAGCTTCTTTTGTTAAAAAGCAATTGGAAAGTTATGGTTTTCAAACGAAAAATGTTGGAAAGTGCGGTGTGGTGGCGGATTTGGGGAAGAAAAGCGCGAAAAACACTTTTTTACTTCGTGCGGATATGGACGCTCTGCCTATCAATGAGGAAACGGGTCTCTCTTTTGCCGCTAAAAACGGTAATATGCACGCTTGTGGACACGATATGCATACGGTGATGCTGCTTGGTGCTGCAAAATTGTTAAAAGCACGTGAGCATGATTTAAAAAAACGCGTACGTTTGATGTTTCAGCCTGCTGAAGAGTTGTTGCAGGGTGCGCGTGATATGATAGAAAACGGCGTACTTCATCATCCAAACGTTGACGGCGCGATGATGTTGCACGTATTGACGGGTACGGAGTTGCCGAGTGGTACGATTGTTGTTTCGTCGGAGGGGGTGAGTGCGCCTGCTGCTGATTATTTCACGATTACGGTGCAAGGGAAAGGCTGTCACGGTTCGATGCCGCAGGAGGGTGTGGACGCGTTGAGCGCCGCGGCACATATTTATATTGCATTGCAAGAAATTACGGCGCGCGAGGTGGCTTTGTCGCAACCTGCTATTCTCACGATAGGTTGTCTGCAAGCAGGGGCGGCGGCGAACGTCATTCCTGACACGGCGCGTATGCAAGGTACTATGCGGACGTATGACGAAAAGACGCGTGCGCGCTTGAAAGAACGGATAGTCAGTATTTCGAAGGCTGTAGCAAGCGGTATGCGCGCCAAAGTCACCGTTACGTTTGACAGCGGTTGTCCGACGTTGAAAAATCATGAAAGCATTTCCAAGCAAGCGCAAAGCGCATTGGCGGATGTTTTTGGAGCGGGTAAAGTACTTGTTAGTCAGGCGTTAAATGGTGGGAATCGGGCGAGCGGCGGCGGTTCGGAGGACTTTGCTTATGTGAGCCATAAAGTGCCGTCCGTCATGATTGCACTTTCGGCTGGAAGTGTCAAAGAGGGGTATGCATATCCCTTGCACCACCCGAAAGCGGATTTTGATGAGAACATTTTATATATCGGGAGCGTGATATATGCGGCGATGGGTCTTGGTGAAAATCAATAAATTGGTTGTAAAAGAATAAAAATTATTGATAAATGATAAATACCATGCTATAATAAAAATGACTTTGGAGCTGAAAAGGGATTTTTGGTGTAAAAGGAGAAGGGAGCTATGGCGGCGGTATTTCAAGCACTTTATAAAATTTTTTTGGCGATTATTTCACCCTTATGGATAGCGGCAATGGGATTGGTGAGCTGTTTTGGATTGGATTCTTGCGGCGCAGAGCCGCCCAATGCAGAATGGGTGGAAAAAGCCTTTCATTTGCAATTGGATGGCGCAACTGTGGATTCATCGTGGGATACGCACGGCGGTTTTCATGGCGATGGTAATACATATATTGCGTTGTCGTTGGTGGAGGGCATCGAAGAACAGATCTCTTCAAAAAATGCAGAATATAAAGGCAAAGAAAAGGACGGACCGTGGTATTCTATCAACGAATACCCAACAGTATATACCTCTTTATTGGAATCGGTGAGGGATTTTCGCGAGGGGGGTGTAGGAACACCGATTTCGATTGAAATAGAGAACGGTTATTTTGCGGCAATCAACAATTTTGATGGCAAAGATGAGTTTATTTTTCTTTCAGAGGATATGCCTTTGGGCGGGTTTTGGAATTGGGAGTTTGTTTTATACGATGCTGACGCATTAAAATTGTATTATTATGAAAGCGATATGTAAAAAAAGCAGGCTTGCTGTGTTTGCAAGTCTGCTTTTCGTTTTATAAGATTATTTTATTTAAGAGAAGGGAAGAGATTTCTTGTGGCTTTCATCTTATATAAAATGGAAACAACAAGTACGGCGCAGATCATAGAGCAAACCCCTTGCGTGAGATTTCCTACCAAGGCGAGTATTGCTCCGCCAAAGCCGTAGAGAACAAGTTCGAATAGGAAATATCCAACCACCATTACCGCTTCGCCGAGAAGGGCGGAAATGGAACGAGGAAGGAAGTCTAGTTCTTCTCTTTTAATGATTTTTTTTAGGAATGCCCATACCATGTACGCGATGAGCGCATCAACACCCTTGATAAAAAGAGTGGGCAAGGCATATAAAGTGTAGCCGCTGATTATATCTGCGAGAACACTTCCAATGCCAGCGGCAATACTGCCATAAATAGGGCCAAGGCACCATCCCGAAAGCAATACAAACGTGTCGCCCATATTAAAATAGCCGTTGGGAAGCGGTATGGCAATTATAAGTGTGCCAATGCAACAGAGCGCGGCAAACAATGCCGTAAACGCAAGATTTTTGGCGGGGACTTTTTCATGGACTGAAAATTTTTTCATACGTAATTCTCCCTTGGGAATGCATGACAGTATTATAAACTTTTTGTCCTATCCATGTCAAGTATTTTATAAATTTTTCTATCTGTAATGCGAGGAATTTTAGGCTTCGGAAGGTTTGATGCATTCCCCCGTTGCAGTGCTTTGAAAAAGCACGAAAAAACCTTGCGTTTCTGGCAAAAAAGAGCAGGGGACAAACGTGCAAACGCTTTTAATTTCCTCAGGCGGATTGTCTTTATCTACAGCAGCAAGCGCATAACAAACGTATTTGGCTCTGCCGTCCTCGTACAAAACCCCGACAAGATATTGCGGAGCTTTTGCCGTACCTTTCAAACGCACCCACTCACTACAAGAAAATGCACCGTTTAAAGTGTGGTCACGTGGGTAAGTGCGGAATAATTCGTCCAACTCGCTTTTGACGGATAAATAGTAGCCATCGGGGTCCTTTTTAAACGGGTGGAGTACGCGATTAGCATCTCCATTTTCTTTAAGGTCTGTTTGGGTTTTCGGGTTTTGCTTTTCAGCTGTGCCTTCAATGCGTGCATTTTGGATATCTTGATCAGGCTGGATTTGTTCATACGATTGCTCCTTTTCATAGTAATTTTCCGTGGCAACATTGTCATCATTATAAGGGATGTTGACATCGTTTTTTGTTGCGGTTTCTTCATTCAACGCGGACATGGTAGCATCATTTTTCTCTTTTTCCTTTAAAAAACCGTTCAAATCGGCGTCGGAAAGAGCGTTTTCCTGTGAGATTTTCGGGAAGACGGGGGGCAGGGTAGCGCTCAATATGGCGCGCCAGTCGTAAGAGCCGTTTCCATTGATACCGTAAGCAATGGGCACAATGTCGTTTTTGACGTAGCAAATAACGCCGCAAAAACCGCTGGATATATCTAAATCGGAAAGTAGATTAAAAATGCTTTTCCCACGGAGCGCGAGCATTTCCGTCTTTCCTTTCCCGTCGGATAGCAGACAGTAATATTCTCCCGATACGAGAGGTGCAAAGTTGATAATCGACACTTCAACGGCGAGATTTTTGCCGTATTGTTCTATTTTAATAAGACCCGACAAAGCCTTTCCGTCGCCCGAAAAACCTTGCTTTACTTGGCGCAAGATGCACATTTTTTTGATGTAATTCATAATTTCACCCACCGATGGATTGTATAACAGTAGTATATATGCCCCACCTTAAAAGAAATTGACGCTTTTTGACAAAAAAGCACTGTTTTTGTGGAAAATTAATTACGAAAATCATAAGAAAATTGTCTGTAAAATATTGACCGTACGCGCTTTTTTTTATATAATAGTAGTATAGAAATAAAACTTTTGAAAGAGAATGGAAGAAAGTGGATGCGTAATTTACTTAAATTGCTGGACGTCAAAAAAATAATATTTGCCCTGCGAATTATTCTGCCTATGTTGTGCGTGTTGGTGTTGGTTTTTATTTTTAGTCAATCGTTGCAAACGGGCGAACAATCGGCGCAAACGAGCAGTAAAGTGGTGGATACGGTGCAGGAAGTGGCACAAGTGATTGCCCCCGAATCGAAAATAGCCACGGCAACGGGCGAGGCTTACGATAAATTGCACGCCGATATACGTACGCTCGCACATTTTGCGGAATTTGTACTGTTGGGCGCGGTGGCGTGCGGTTGTTGTCTTGTCTATACGCAAAAGAAAAGATATTGGTTGTTGGGGATTCTGGGCTTGGTGCTTGTTCCAATCATAGACGAAACGTTGCAAAGTTTCACGGCAAACAGAGCTGCGGAAGTCATCGATATTTTGGTGGATTTTGGCGGTGGAATTGTAGGTTTTGCATTGGTGTTGGGGTGTTTTTACGGCGTTTCATATTGGTGGAAAAGAAGAAAAAATAAACGTGAAACCGTCGCGCAGAATACATAAAAAGGAGATTGGATTATGGCGCAGGAAAGCATGGAAATTGCTTTAATTAAATACAATAAAAAGACGTGGTGCAAAAGCGCCCTGCTTGGTTTTTTTATCGGTCTTGCGGTGATTGTACCAGGCATAAGCGGCTCTACCGTGGCAATCATTTTTAAATTGTACGACCAATTTTTATACGCCGTTGGCAATTTATTTAAAAAATTCAAGGCTTGTTTTTTGTTCTTATTGCCGATAGGTATCGGATTGGTAGCAGGATTTTTGCTCGGACTTATCGGGGTGCAGAAATTATTGGAAGTGAATATGTTCGCCATTGTGTGTCTGTTTGCAGGTTTGATGGTGGGCGCGTTCCCTGCTGTAAAGGACGAAATTAAGGGCGCGGAATTTACGGCAAAGCGCGTGGTTTTGTTTGTTGTAGGTCTGATAATTCCCGTGTTGATGGGGGGCATGTCTGCGTTGAATACAGCCGAAAGCATGAAAACGCAAGAAATGGCGTCGATGCAAACGGCGCAGGATATTTTTGCAAAAGTGCAAGTTTGGCAGGTGATTTTGGCAGTGGTGTTCGGTTTTATTGTGGGCATTACACAAATTGTGCCGGGGCTTAGTGCAAGTGCATTTTTGATGACGGTGGGTTGGTATAACAGCTTGATGTCGAGCGTTTCCATGACCTATTGGAAGAGCAATTTTGCAATATTTTTCGTATATGCAGGTTTGGGCGTAGGCTTTTTATTGGGCTTGTTCAGCTTTTCGAAATTATTGACCCATTTATTTCACGTGGCGCGGCACACGTCCTATTGCATAATTGTCGGTTTGTCACTGGGTTCGATTATTTCCATGTTCTGTAATGGAGACATTATTAACGTATATTTGCATTGGGCAAAGAATGGCGTTGTGGCGATGGATATTGTATTTGGCGTGGCGTTGTTTGCGATAGGTTGCGTGGGGGCGTACCTGCTCGTGCGATACCAAAGGAAAAAGGACGCCGAAAGCGCGGGGAATAAGGAATAAAACAAAACAGCGGGGCTTAAAAAACCTCGCTGTTCCTTTTAATTTAGTGAATATTGGAACAAATCGCAGAATGGTTGAGGGAACTGTAAAAATGCGTTGTTGACAATTCTCATATAAATTGGTAAAATTTAGGCAAAGACGTCTAAATAACCTTTGAGGAGAAAAAGATATGGAAATAGGACATAAAATAAAACAATTACGCTATAAGATGGGATTGACGCAAGAACAGCTTGCGGAAAGGCTTGGAATTAGCGCGCAATCGATTTCCAAGTGGGAAACGTCGATAACAATGCCTGATATTACGTTGTTGCCGATATTATCCGAGACGTTTGGCGTCAGTATCGACGAATTATTTGACTTAACGACGGAACAAACGTTGCGGCGTATAGAAAACCGCATGGAAACGGAAGGCGAATTTACAAGCGACGTTTTTAAGGAATATGAGGATTTTTTAAAAAATCAATTGACGGAGCATGAGGATAGGGCGCGTATTTTAAGTTTGCTTGCCAATTTATATCATCATAGGATGGAAGCGGATGCAAAACGGGTTAGCAAATATGCGCGTGAAGCCATAAAAATAAAACCCGAAAAAAAGGAATGTCAATGGTTGTTGCAGATGTCGGAGGGGCAGGTTGGCTGGGATTGGAATACGGTAAACCACACTTCAAGCATTAATTTTTATAAACAAGTAATTCAAAACGACCAAATTACCCCCAAAACTCCGCTGCCTTATTATTATTTGATTGACAATTTAATTGCCGACCACCGCACTCAAGAGGCAAGGGAGTATTTGAAAATTTATCAAACGCTGCCTGCGCACAAGCCTGCTATGGTGTCTATTTACGAAGCGCATATTGCCTTGGCAGAGTTTGATGAACCAAAGGCGGATAAGGTTATAGAAGACGCTTTGAAAATTTATGAAAAGGACGGCGTATTTATATTTGAGGCAGCGCAATATTATGCGAAAAAGTGTGATTATACAAAGGCGATAGAATTTTACGAACGGTCTTGGGCGATGGAGGAAGATAAAAAACCTCGATTTATAGACGCTTTGCAGGGGATTGTAATCATTTATGAAATTTTAGGCGACTATAAAAACGCCGTTGCTACCCAAGAAAGAATTATAGAAAATTTAACGCAGGAATGGCATTTTATGGAAGAGGATAGGGCTGTGGTGGAAGCTGTGCGTGAGAAAAACCGTCTTTTGCAAAAAATTTAACGAAACGAAATGATAAAGCGAAAAAATAGCGGGGCTTAAAAAACCTCGCTGTTTTTGTTTGGAATTGTGCGTTGTTGTCATTGCGAGCCGTAAGCGTGGCAATCTCATGAAAATGAGGCATTCATAAAGACGAGATTGCCGCGGTCGCTTTACTCCCTCGCAAGGACAAGACCGCGAAGAACAAGCGGCGCGCAAGTACGTAGAAAGACTGTTTATTCTTAATGGTTTGCTACCCCTCGAGCAATTCTCTAAGCTATACAGAAAGATAGAAAGGTATGGCCCAGCGGAACGCTGGGGTAGAAAGACGAAACACCCTAAGGGTGCGGAACATAAATAAAAAAGCTGTTCGTTTATAATAGTTAACTAACACCCATGTCTTTATCCAAGCTATATAGAAAGATAGAAAGATGAAACACCCTAAGGGTGCGGAACGTTGGTTAGCGGACGGAGAATTTATATACGGTGATTTCGTGATATTTCTCGCCCGCTTTCAACACAGTGGACGGGTATTGTGGGCAGTTGGGGGAATTGGGGAAACCCTGCGTTTCCAAACAAAGCGCGCAATGGTTCACGTACTCCTTTTTACCCTTATAACCGCCCGTACTGCATGCCGTGTATAACTGCACGCCAGGGAGCGTCGTATAACAATCCATTCTTCTGCCTGTGTCGGGATCGTAAACGTAAGCAAAACGCTCTAACCCCTTACCAACGCGGTCTAAGCAATAATTAAAATCATAACCGTTGCACATTTTAATCATCGGCGCGTCCGAGAACATATCCTTGCCGAGCTTCTTGGCGGGCAAAAAGCTGTACGGCGTACCATCAATATCCATAATTTCGCCGTGGGGGATTAATTGCTTGTCCACGGGGGTCATTTGACGGGCGTTAATCATCAATTCTTGGTCTAAAACCGTGTCCTTATCGCCGATATTAAAATAAGCGTGATTGGTGAGATTGCAAAGGGTGTCCTTATCGGAAACGGCTTTGTATTCAATCACCAGCTCGTTTTCATCCGTGAGGGAAAAACTGACGGAAACGTCCAGCTTTCCAGGGTAACCGCCTGCGCCGTCGGGAGAGGTGTGCGTCAGGATAAGACGGTCTTTTTCAATATTGGCGTTCCAAATTTGTGTATCAAAATTCGCCGTCGAACCGCCGTGCAGACTGTGTTTGCCTTCGTTGGCTTCGACGTGATAGGTTGTCCCATTCAGCACAAACGAGGAATCGCCGATACGGTTGCCGTACCTGCCGATGGTTGCGCCGAAGTAGTTGGGCGCGCCGTAATAATCTTCAGGACGCTTACAACCCACCAAGCAATCGGAAAATTTCCCGTTTCTGTCGGGGATAGAAATGCGAATAAGTCTTGCGCCGTAAGTAAGCACGTCCACCTCACAGCCGTTTTTATTCGACAGCGTGTAAACGTCGTTCGTGTTGCCTTCTTTGATGAATGAATAAGTTTTTTGTATCATAAATAAACCCTCTTGCCTATAAATATGCATAGATTAATTATATTATAACAAAAATAGGAAAAATAATCTATTGTTTAAACGAGGAAAATTTTTCAAAAGTTAAAAAATCTACCTTTAAATCGTTGACAAGTGGAAAAATATTGTGATATGATAATGCACAAGCAAAAGCTATATGAAGATTGTAGAAGATGAACGGCGACGTTCAACCGAAGGAGTGAATCTCTCAGGTGATCGAAAGATTGGGAACTGCAATCGGATAGCACTCCGGAGAATCCCGCGAAACAATCGGGTGCCGAAGGGGCAAAACAACGAGGTGAAAACGTTGTTAATCTCTCAGGCAAAAGGACAGAGGTATGCTTCCCAAAATAGGCGAGATGCAAAGGGGGATTTTTTTCTCTCAACGCATACCTGCCCCCGATAAATCAGGGGAAATTTAGGAAGAACAGTATCTTACGGAGTGATTTTATTTTGATGAAATCGCTCCGTTTTTTCTTTTTCCGCAGTGAAATATAGCAAAAACAAGTTACATTTTTATCCCGAAAAAACGGGAACGGAGGTTTTTACAATGGACAAATTTTTTGAAGTAGTAGCGAAGGTAAATTCCTACATCAACGGCCTTGTATGGGGCTGGCCGATGATTATTTTAATCCTCGGCACAGGTATCCTCATCACCATTCGTACCAAGGTGATGCAAGTGCGCAAATTTAAAGTTTCACTTAACGAAACGATTGTGCCCACTTTAAAGAGCATCGGCAAGAAGCAACCCTCGAAATCGAGAAAGGAAAATTCCATTTCCCAATTCGAAGCGTTTGCAACCGCGATTTCGGGTACGGTTGGTACGGGTAACATCATTGGTGTATCGTCCGCAATTATGACGGGTGGTCCTGGTGCAGTGTTCTGGATGTGGGTTTCCGCATTCTTCGGTATGATTACAAACTATGCGGAAAACGTGCTTGGCTTGTATTTCCGTAAAAAAGAAAAGAACGGCGATTTCTCGGGTGGTCCTGCGTATTACCTTTCCGAAGGTATCGGCAGAAATAAAGACGGCAAGTGGGGGGATTTCTTAAAAACGATTGGTAAAATCCTTGCTGTGATGGCGGCGGTGTTCTGTACGTTTGCTGCAATCGGTATGAGCGGTACGCAAACCAACAAAATGTCGGCAACCTTCCAAAGCGTATTCACGAGCGTGGATAAAACGACGGTGGCTTTGATTGTTGGTGTTATCGTAGCAATCGTGCTTGCCCTTATCATCCTTGGCGGTATCAAAGCAATCGGTAGAGTAGCATCCATTATCATTCCCTTTATGTCTTTGCTCTTTATCTGTATGGCTTTGATTATTGTAATGGCAAACCTTTCCAGCTTGACTTGGGTGTTTGAAACGATTTTCAAAAATGCATTCTCTTTCCAATCGGCTGTGAGCGGTGTTGCAAGCTATGCCTTTGCGCAAATTATTAAGAAAGGTCTTGCGCGCGGCGTGTTCTCTAACGAAGCAGGGCTTGGTTCGTCCGTTATCGCGCACAGTGCATCGGAAACGCGTGAACCTGTAAAACAAGGTCTTTGGGGTATCTTTGAAGTATTTTTCGATACGTTTGTTATTTGTACGTTGACGGCAATCGTTGTGTTGATTGCCTATGGCAGAGAAGAAGTTGTGTTGTATGGCGGTGAATACGTGGATACGCAAGTTTCGATGATGGCGTTTATGAAAACGTACGGCGGATTTGGTCAAGCCGTTTATTCGACCATGGTACCTTTGTTTGCATTCACGACGATTTTGGCGTGGGCATATTATGGGGAAAAATCGGTGGACTACTTGTTCCGCAAAACGGGTGAAACGGGCAGAAAGATTGCAACGACGGTGTTCAAAGTGTTGTACGTGCTTCTCGTAATCGTTTCCGCGGTTATCGACGGCGAACTTGCTTGGGCGATTTCCGATACGTGTAACGGTTTGATGGCGTTGCCCAACCTTATCGGTGTTGTACTGATGAGCGGTTTGGTTGTGGAAATTTCCAAAAACTACTTCCAAAGAAAGAAAGGTATGGACGTGAAGCCTATGCTTTCCGCTTATCCCGAACAAAACGAAGCGTTCATAGCTGACCTTGCCGTAGAGCAAGCGGAAGCTGTGGAAGATAACGCAGCGTTTGAAGACCAAAGCTGGTAAAATAATATAATTTATAAAGATTGCCGAAGTGGGGTGGAAAAACTCCGCTTCGGTATTTTTTTCTTTAAAAAAATTGAAATTGGCGGCGGAAATCGTTGACTTACGCGCGTGCGTGTGATATTATTGTATAAATAAATTAAAAGAGCGTCGGCAATTCAAAAAACGAATTGCCCAGGAGGGAGAAGAATGGAGATTAAAATCACAAAGACGACGACGCCTGGCGTGATGCCGTCAGAAGATAAATTGGGTTTTGGGAAGGTGTTTACCGACCACATGTTTATCATGGATTATTCCGCAGAAAAGGGTTGGCACGACGCGCGAATTGTGCCGTTTGGACGAATTTCTCTGCACCCTTCTTCCACGGTGCTGCATTACGGCGCGGAAATTTTCGAAGGCTTGAAAGCTTATCGCAGAGCAGACGGCGGTGTGCAGCTTTTCAGACCCATGGAAAACATCAAACGTATGAATCGTTCGGCAGAGCGTATGAGTTTGCCTGAAATGGACGAACAGGATGCCCTTGAAATTTTGACGACTTTTGTGAAATTGGAAGAAAAGTGGGTGCCGAAATCGTTCGGTACGTCTTTGTATTTGCGTCCGTTTATGTTTGGTAACGACGAAGTGCTTGGTGTGCACGCGGTGCATAATGCAACGTTTATGTTGATTGCATCTCCTAGCGGCAGTTATTACGCAGAGGGGATTAATCCCGTTTCTATCATGATTGAAAACGAGGACGTAAGAACGGTGCGCGGCGGTACGGGCTATGCAAAGTGCGGGGGCAATTACGCAGCGAGTACACGTGCAGGCGAAAGAGCGGCGAAGAAGGGTTATTCGCAGGTGCTTTGGCTGGACGGCGTAGAGAGAAAATATATCGAAGAAGTGGGCGCGATGAACGTTATGTTTAAAATTAACGGTAAGATTGTGACGCCTATGCTGACGGGTTCGATTTTGCCCGGTATTACGAGAAAGAGCTGTATTGAAGTGCTGAAATCGCTCGGCTATGAAGTGGAAGAAAGATTGCTTTCCGTAGACGAATTGGTGGCTGCGATGGAAAGCGGCGAATTGGAAGAAGCTTGGGGCTGCGGGACGGCGGCGGTAGTTTCCCCGATTGGCAAACTTGCTTACGGCGATAAAGAATACGTGATTGGCGGCGGCAAAATTGGCGAAGTTACACAGAAATTGTACGACCTTTTGACAGGGATTCAATGGGGAAAACAGGAAGATACGTTTGGCTGGGTGTACAAAATCTCGTAAAAATTTTTAAAAGTCAATATTTTCCTTTAAAAATAAGAAAAAACGACATTTTTTTGATTGACAAAAGTCAGCAAAACAATTACAATATATACATTATTATAATACAAAGGCTAAGACGGGAAAAAAATTCGTAGAGTTTGCTTTACAGAGAGTCGGCGGTGGGTGCGAGCCGATAGCGCATACGGAATATAGCTCCTCCCCGAGCCGCCGACAGAACAGCGATAAAAAGCTTAGTAGATTCGGACGGGTTCTCCCGTTATAGAGACGTCTTTTTAAGAGTGGGCGGCAGTTGCCGTCAAGTAGAGTGGTACCGCGGATTTAATTCGTCTCTTTTTTATAAGCGCAATGCGTGCGTTTGTAGAAAAGAGACTTTTTTGTATAAATACCCCTTCCGTAAGGACGAAGGAGCAATAAGAATGAAGAATAGCAATAAATACGTAAAACAATATTTCGAGCCGCAGGGCGTGACAATGGATTGGACAAAAAAATCCTGCATTGAAAAGCCGCCCATTTGGTGCAGCGTCGATTTGCGCGACGGCAATCAAGCGTTGATTATTCCCATGAGCTTGGAGGAAAAATTGGAGTTTTTTAAACTCCTTTGCAAGGTCGGTTTTAAAGAAATCGAGATTGGTTTTCCTGCGGCGAGTGAAACGGAATATGAATTTTGCCGAAAGCTGATTGAAGAGGACTTGATTCCCGACGACGTGACCATTCAAGTATTAACGCAATCGCGCGAACATATTATCGCAAAGACGTTTGAAGCTTTGAAAGGTGCAAAAAAAGCCATTGTGCATTTGTACAATTCGACGTCTGTGGCACAGCGTCAGCAGGTATTCAAAAGAGAGAAGCAGGAAATTATCGATATTGCGATTTTCGGTGCAAAGCTTTGTAAGGAGTATCGCGAAAAAGCGGATGGACAGATATTTTTTGAATATTCCCCTGAAAGCTTTACGGGCACCGAACCAGAGTTTGCGGCAGAAATTTGTAACGCCGTATTGGATATTTGGCAACCCACTTCAGAAGATAAGACGATTATCAATTTGCCCGTAACGGTTTCTCATTCCATGCCGCACGTGTATGCGAACCAAGTGGAATATATGTGCAAGAATTTGCATAATCGTGAAAACGTCATCATTTCCTTGCATCCGCATAACGATAGAGGTTGCGCGGTGGCAGATAGTGAAATGGGTTTGCTTGCAGGCGGCGATAGAATTGAGGGTACGCTGTTTGGCAACGGGGAAAGAACGGGCAACGTGGATATCATTACGTTGGCACTGAATATGTATTCGCAGGGTATTGAACCGCAGCTGGATTTCACCAATCTCCCCGAGATTACTAAAGTGTACGAACGAGTTACGCGTATGAAAGTGAGCGAGCGTCAGCCGTACAGCGGTCAGCTTGTGTTTGCGGCGTTTAGCGGTTCACATCAAGACGCGATAGCAAAAGGCATGAAATACCGAGTGGAAAAGGGTGTAGATACGTGGACGGTTCCCTATCTCCCCATCGACCCTGCCGATTTGGGCAGAGTGTACGAAGCGGACGTTATCCGCATCAATTCACAATCGGGAAAAGGGGGTATTGGTTATATCCTCGAAACACAGTTTAAGCTGGTGTTGCCGCCGAAGATGCGCGAAGTGTTCGGTTATCACGTCAAGAGTATTTCCGACCACGCGCATAAGGAATTATCCCCTCAAGAAGTGTATGATATTTTCATGAAAGATTTTGTCAACGTACAAGACAAGCTTCGTGTTTTGGGGGTAACGTATGAAGAATCGGCAGTGGAAAAGGTGAACGGAAAGGTAGAGATAGAATATCTTGGCAAGATAGAAAGCGTCAAGGTAGAAGGCAACGGCAGACTCGATTGCGTCAGCAATGCCATAAAGAAGGTTATCGGCAAAGATTACGTTTTGGAAAGCTATGTACAGCACGCTTTGGAAGAGAAATCTACGGCAAAAGCAGCTTCCTACGTCAGCATCGTTATCGACGGCAAAACGTATTGGGGTACGGGCATTCACAGCGATATCATGACGTCGTCGATGAGGGCGTTGGTGACGGCAGTGAATAAAATGCTTTGAATACGACAGTGAATTGAACGGCGGTGCCGTTCGTTAAGGTTAAATTTTATAAATAACAGCCATAACGCAAACCAAAGGTCTGCAATTCACGTTGCCGTAGGCAACAATTCACGCCCAAAGGGCAATTCACGAAAAACAAAGTTTTTCAATTCACTTATATAAACAACAAGGAGAAAAATATATATGCAATTAACAGGCGCACAAATTTTAATTCAAACCCTTATCGAACAGGGTGTAACCGACGTATTCGGTTATCCTGGCGGTCAGGTTATCAACATTTACGACGCACTGTATGAATACAAGGATAAAATCAACCACATTTTAACAGCGCACGAACAAGGCGCATCGCACGCGGCGGACGGGTATTCCCGTGCTACGGGTAAGGTAGGCGTATGTATCGCGACGAGCGGCCCTGGTGCCACCAACCTTGTAACGGGTATCGCAACGGCAATGCTCGACAGCATACCCATGGTTGCGATTACGGGTAACGTGCCCAATTCCTTAATCGGAAAAGATAGCTTCCAAGAAATCGATATTACGGGCGTGACGTTGCCCATCACCAAACACAATTTCTTCGTAAAGAGAATTGAAGATTTGGCGGACACCATTCGTGAAGCCTTTACGATTGCAAAGTCGGGCAGACCCGGCCCCGTCCTTATCGATATTCCTAAGGACGTGCAGGTGAGCAAATACGATTACGAACCCCAGCCGATTACGGAAAAAGCTCCTTTGCCTATCGTGAAAGAAAGTGTACTTGACCAAGCGGCGGCGATGATTGCAGAATCGAAGAAGCCTTACATCTACGTAGGCGGCGGCGCGGCAGGGCTTGGGCTTGGCAAAGACATCGCGGCGTTTGCGGAAAAGATTGATGCGGTGATTGGCTGTTCGTTTATGGGTTTGTCGGCAATCCCTCAAGAAAGCGAAAAGTTCCTTGGTATGCAAGGTATGCATGGGCATTACGCTTCGTCTATGTCACAGAATGAAGCCGATTTAATTTTTGCAATCGGTGTGCGTTTCTCGGATAGAGCAACGGGCAACGTTTCTAAGTTTGCAAAGCAAAGCAAGATTATTCAGCTTGAACTTGACGAAGCTGAAGTGAATAAAAACGTACATGTAGATTTGGGCATAGTAGGGGACGTGGAAAATGCTTTCAAACGTCTTGCGGAAAAATGTGAAAGTAAAAATAATCCCGATTGGATGCTTCGTGTCAATCAATTAAAGAAAGAGGAAAAGCAGTTTGAAGAAGAAATTGCGGCGGCTTCGACGGCGGCTTTGACGCCCAAGCAAGTGTTTGATATCATCAACCAATTAAAACCCGCGGCAACGATTACGACGACGGACGTTGGTCAGCACCAGATGTGGGCGGCGCAGTATGCAACGTTTGACAGACCCAGAAGATTTGTTTCCAGTGGCGGTTTGGGGACGATGGGCTTTGGTATGGGTGCTGCGATGGGCGCATACGTAGCGACGAAAGACCCCGTTATCTTAATTACGGGCGACGGCAGCTTTGGCATGAACCTCAATGAGTTGGCAACGGCAGTAACGTACAAAATCCCGATGGTTATCGTTTTGATGAACAACGGAGTATTGGGTATGGTACGTCAATGGCAGACATTGTTCTTTGGAAAACGTTATTCAAATACGATTTTGTCGCGTAAGACGGATTTTGTGAAGTTGGCGGAAGCGTTCGGGGCGGACGGTTATCTTGCGGAAACGCCCGTGGAATTTAAAAAGGCATTCGAAGCGGCTTTAAAAGCGAACAAACCCGTTGTTATCGACGTGCGTATTGATAAAGACGAGCTCGTGTTGCCTATGTTGCCTCCTGGCGGCGCAATCAGCGACATCATCACAAAGGTGTAAGGAGAAAGGAAAATGGAAAACAATAGATTTGTAATAGCGGTATACGTAGATAACACGGCAGGTGTATTGACGCGTGTAACGGCAATGTTCACCCGTCGCGGCTTCAATATTGATGCTTTGACGGTGGGAGAAACGGAGCACAGCGAATATTCTCGTATCACCATTGCAATGCGCGGTGACGATAACGCGAAACAACAGCTTATCAATCAATTGAAAAAGCTGTACGTTGTCAAGAAAGTGGAAGTTTTGGACGACGAACCCATCAAGCGTGAACTCATGCTGATTAAAGTGGAAAACAAGACGGAAAACAGAAGTGAAATCATGACGGCGGTGGACGTATTCCGTGCGAGCGTTATCGATTATTCTCCTGAAGGTATGTGCATTGAAGTGACGGGTAACCCCTCTAAAATCGATGCTTTTGTAAAACTCATGCAGCCTTTCGGCATTTTGGAAATGTGTCGAACGGGTATCGTAGCCCTAGATAGAGGTACGACAACCCTTTTGAATAAATAAGAAAAAATAAAAAATAAACATAAAAAAGGACAGGTAAATTATTATGGCAAACAGAATTTTCTATCAACAGGATTGTGATTTGAACAAGCTCAACGGCAAGACCGTTGCAATCATCGGTTATGGCTCTCAAGGTCACGCACACGCGCTCAACCTCAAAGATTCGGGCGTAAACGTAGTAGTTGGTCTTTACAAGGGCAGCAAGAGCTGGGAAAAGGCAGAAAAGCAGGGCGTTAAAGTTATGACGGCTGCGGAAGCTGCAGCAGCTGCTGACGTTATCATGATTCTTATCAACGACGAAAAGCAGGCTAAATTGTACAAAGAAAGCATTGAACCCAACCTCACGGAAGGCAAGACGCTTGCATTTGCACACGGCTTCAACATTCACTTTGGTTGCATCAAGCCCCCGAAGAACGTAAACGTTATCATGATTGCACCTAAAGGTCCTGGTCATACGGTACGTAGTGAATATCAGGCAGGCAAAGGCGTTCCTTGTCTTATCGCAGTGGAACAGGACGCAACGGGCGACGCATGGGAAATCGGTCTTGCATACGCAGCAGGTATCGGCGGCGCAAGAGCAGGCGTTTTGGAAACCAACTTCCGTACGGAAACAGAAACCGACTTGTTCGGTGAACAAGCTGTACTCTGCGGCGGTGTTTGCGCATTGATGCAGGCTGGTTTTGAAACGCTCGTAGAAGCTGGTTACGATCCTCGTAACGCATACTTTGAATGTATCCATGAAATGAAGCTTATCGTTGACCTTATCTATCAGAGCGGTTTCGCAGGCATGAGATATTCCATTTCCAACACGGCTGAATACGGCGATTACGTAACTGGCCCGAAGATTATCACGGAAGAAACGAAGAAAGCGATGAAGAAAGTTTTGAAAGACATTCAAGACGGTACGTTTGCGAAGGAATTCCTTTTGGATATGTCGGATGCAGGCGCACAGGTACACTTCAATGCTATGAGAAAGATTGCAGCAGAGCATCCTTCCGAAGTAGTAGGTAAGGATATCCGTAAGTTGTACAGCTGGGCTGACGAAGAAAAATTCATCAATAACTGATAAAACAGCGTATATACGTCGCATTTCATCGTTGCTGTTCGGTTACGTACTTTTGTACGCGCCCTCACAGTGCCTTGAAATGCTCGTATCTCCGCAGTTTTACACCCAACGGGTGCTTCGACTTTCTATCTTTCCGTTACGGGACTAAAAGCCGTAGCGGAGATAGGCAAAGGGTCAAGGGATATGGTTCCTTGTGGGAGGTTGAGGGCAACGCCCTCGCATAAACAGCCCCCTTAAAAGCAAACGATAGTTTGCGTTATAATCACCGCGTAAGCGGTTAATGGACGAAGTCCACCAAGGTGAACCCAAGAAAGCAAACGATAGTTTGCGTCAAAATATTGCCGTAAGGCAATCCATGGAATACAGTTCCAAAAAAGGAAAAGAATATGATTAAAGATACAATAGTAGATGGATTTCACAACGCACCGCACAGATCGTTGTATCATGCGCTTGGTTTGACGGACGAAGAACAATCCCGTCCGCTTATCGGCGTGGTATGTTCCTATAACGAAATCGTGCCTGGGCACATCAACCTCGACAAAATTTGCGATGCTGTAAAATTGGGCGTTGCTATGGCAGGCGGTACGCCGATTATGTTCCCTGCAATCACCGTTTGCGACGGCATTGCTATGGGGCATACGGGTATGAAATATTCCCTTGTAACGCGTGACTTGATTGCCGATTCTACGGAAGCAATGGTGATGGCGCACGGCTTTGACGGTCTTGTTATGATTCCAAACTGTGATAAAAACGTTCCTGGGCTTTTGATGGCGGCGGCACGTTTGAATATCCCCACCGTTTTTGTCAGCGGCGGACCTATGCTTGCAGGCAGAGTGGGCGGACAAAAACGCTCTCTTTCGAGTATGTTTGAAGCGGTTGGTGCGTATAAAGCAGGGAAAATCGATGATTGTAAATTAAGCGAATTTGAAAAGAAAGTTTGCCCTACGTGCGGCTCTTGTTCAGGTATGTATACAGCAAACTCCATGAACTGTCTTACCGAAGTGCTCGGCATGGGTTTAAAGGGCAACGGTACGATTCCTGCTGTGTATTCCGCGCGTATTGAGCTTGCAAAACACGCCGGTATGCAGGTGATGGAGCTTGTGAAAAAGAATATCCGCCCTCGCGATATCATGACGGCGGCGGCATTTAAGAACGCGATTACGGCGGACATGGCGCTTGGCTGTTCGACGAACAGTATGTTGCACTTGCCTGCAATTGCCAACGAATGCGGCATACCTTTCGATTTGGACGAAGTAAACGTAATCAGCGAAAAGACGCCTAATTTATGCCATCTTGCGCCTGCTGGCCCTACCTATATGGAAGATTTGAACGAGGCGGGCGGCGTTTCGGCGGTGCTTAAGGAATTGGAAGCGCTTGGTTTGATTGATACTTCCGTCATGACCTGCACGGGCAAGACGATGAAGGAAAACCTCGAAGGGGTTGTCAATCTTGATACGGAAGTCATTAGAAAACCCGAAAATGCATTTGGTAAAACGGGCGGTATTGCAGTGCTTAAAGGCAATCTTGCGCCAGATGGCTGCGTGGTAAAACGTGCGGCGGTGGCGGCGGAAATGCTTGTGCATGAAGGTCCTGCAAAGGTGTTTGAAAGCGAAGAGGAATGTATTGCGGCAATTTACGGAGGCAAGATTGTAAAGGGTGACGTTGTGGTTATCCGTTACGAAGGCCCTGCTGGTGGTCCTGGTATGCGTGAAATGTTGTCGCCTACCTCTGCAATTGCAGGTATGGGCTTGGATAAGGACGTAGCGTTGATTACGGACGGACGTTTCTCTGGTGCAACGCGCGGTGCATCTATTGGGCACGTTTCTCCCGAAGCGGCAAACGGCGGCGTGATTGCTTACGTGAAAGACGGCGATATCATTTCTATCGATATTCCCCATTATTCGATTAAACTTAACGTGTCGGATGAAGAACTTGCAAAGCGTAAAGAAGAAATGCCGATTAAGAAAAAGCAGGTGAGCGGTTATTTGAAGCGTTATGCGGCGCAGGTTTCGTCTGCAGATAAAGGGGCTATTATTAATAAGTAAAACGCGTATATACGTTGCATTTCTGTGTCACGGCGCAGTCAGGTACTACTTTGTACGCTCCTTTGCCGTTCCTTGAATTGCTCGCATCTTCGTGTTTTAAGGATGCACGTTTTAATAAATAGGCATACCATGTATGCGATGAATGATAAAAAGGAAAGAAAATTATGTCAATGACAATGACGCAAAAAATACTCGCAGCGCACGCGGGTTTAGAGAAAGTGGAAGCAGGGCAACTTATCTTGGTCAATTTAGACAGAGTGCTCGGCAACGATATCACCTCTCCCGTGGCGATTCGTGAGTTTGAAAATATCGGCGCAACGAAAGTCTATGATAAAGACAAAGTGACGATGGTTATGGACCATTTCGCGCCTAACAAGGACATCAAAGCGGCAATGCAGTGTAAAATGTGCCGTGATTTCTGCGATAAACACGAAGTAACTCATTTTTACGATGTAGGTAGAATGGGCATTGAGCACGCTTTGCTTCCTGAAAAAGGCTTGGTTGTGCCTGGGGACGTCGTTATCGGCGCCGATTCCCACACCTGCACGTATGGCGCACTTGGTGCGTTTTCGACGGGGGTTGGTTCGACGGATATGGCGTGCGGTATGGCAACGGGCAAGGCATGGTTTAAAGTACCTTCCGCAATCAAGTTTGTTTTAAAGGGCAAACTCAATAAATACGTGTCGGGTAAGGACGTGATTTTGCACATCATCGGTAAAATCGGCGTGGACGGCGCGTTGTATAAATCGATGGAATTTACGGGCGAGGGGGTAAAATCGCTCACAATTTACGACCGACTTACCATTTCTAACATGGCAATTGAAGCGGGTGCAAAGAACGGTATTTTCGAAGTGGACGAACAGACGGAAGCCTACGTGAAAGAACGTTCCGACCGTGCATTTGTAGCATACAAAGCAGATGAAGACGCGGTGTGTGACGCAACGTATGAAATCGACCTTTCTCAAATCAAATCGACGGTGGCATTCCCGCACTTGCCTGAAAACACCAAGACTTTTGATGAAATCGGCGATATAGAAATCGACCAAGTAGTGATTGGTTCTTGTACGAACGGTCAGTATAAAGATTTGGCGGAAGCTGCGGAGATTTTAAAAGGCAGAAAGATAGCAAAACGTGTTCGTGCGATTATTATTCCTGCCACGCAAGACATTTACATGAAAGCAGTAGAAAACGGACTTGTGAAAATTTTCATCGAAGCAGGTTGCGTGGTATCTACGCCGACGTGCGGACCTTGCCTTGGCGGATACATGGGTATTTTGGCGGCAGGTGAAAGAGCGGTCGCTACAACGAATAGAAACTTCGTTGGTCGTATGGGTCACGTGGAATCGGAAGTATATCTGGCTTCGCCTGCGGTAGCGGCAGCATCGGCAATCGCAGGGAAAATCGCATCCCCTGAGGAGGTGTTGAAATGATTTTTAATGGAAAGAGCATTAAATACGGCGATAACGTGGACACGGACGTAATCATTCCTGCCCGTTATCTCAATACCATTGATAAAAAAGAACTCGCTTCCCATTGCATGGAAGATATTGATAAGGAATTTGTAAATAAAGTGCAAGCAGGGGATATCATGGTAGCAGGCTTTAATTTTGGCTGCGGTTCCTCTCGTGAGCACGCTCCGATTGCGATTAAGGAAAGCGGGATTTCCCTCGTAATCGCGCGTAGCTTTGCACGTATTTTCTATCGCAATTCCATCAATATCGGTTTGGCGATTTTGGAATGCGACGAAGCGGTGGACGGTATTGCAGAGGGCGATATCGTGGAAGCGGATTTGGATAACGGTGTTATTTACAATCGCACGACGGGCAAGAGCTTTAAAACACAGCCTTTCCCCGAATTTATCCAAAACATCATCACCAACGGCGGTTTGGTGGCGTCCATTCAAAAAGGCGACGTAAAATAACACCCAGCGTTCCGCTGGACCACGACTTTCTATCTCTCGGTGTCGGGGTTATGCGCCACATCGTCAACGGACAGGAAGTCAAGAAACTCAGTTTCTTGCGTGGTGTGGAGTGGAACTCCACGAAAAGTGAACCCAAGATAAGCAAACAATAGTTTGCGCAACATATACGCCGAAAGGCGTCAATGCCAAAGGCATATAAACGCAAGCAAAGCTTGCTTTCAAGGGGCTAAATTGATGCGGGGTTTCACCCCTGCACCCTACAAGGGAATTATTCCCTTGACCCTTATCTTAAAAGAAAGGTGAGAATTATGAAAAATTATAAAATTGGTTTATTAAAGGGCGACGGCATTGGCCCTGAAATTGTAGAAAGCGCGGTACGCGTGCTCGAAGCGGTGGGTAAAAAACGTGATATTTCTTTCACGTTCACGCCCTATTTGATTGGCGGCTCGGCAATCGATGCTTGCGGCAAACCTTTGCCCGATGAAACGGTAGAGGGTTGTTTGGCGTCCGATTCGGTATTACTCGGTGCAGTGGGCGGCCCGAAATGGGATACGCTCCCTGGCAATCTTCGTCCTGAAAAAGCTTTGCTTGGTATTCGTGCGGCGATGGGGTTGTTCACCAATCTTCGTCCTGCAAAATTATACCCTGCTTTGAAAGGGGAATGTCCTTTGCGTGCGGATATAGTGGAAAACGGTTTTGATATCATGATCGTGCGCGAACTTACGGGCGGTATTTATTTCGGCGAGAGAGGATATAGAGAGGGGAAATACGGCGAAGAAGCGTTTGATACGGAAAGCTACAGCCGTATGGAAATCGAACGTATCGTGCGCGTGGCTTTTGAAACGGCGAGAAAACGCCGCAAGAAATTGACGAGCATAGACAAAGCGAACGTTTTGGAAACTTCCAGATTATGGCGTAAAATCGTGCATGAAATCGCGGCAGAATATCCCGACGTAGAAGTGGCGGATATGCTTGTAGATAACGCGGCAATGCAGCTTGTGCGGAATCCCTCGCAGTTCGACGTTATTGTAACGAGCAATATGTTCGGCGATATTTTATCGGATGAGGCTTCGCAAATCACGGGTTCTATCGGTATGTTGCCCTCGGCATCGCTCGATAGCGGCAAACGCGGCTTGTACGAACCCATTCACGGCTCTGCGCCCGATATTGCAGGTCAGAATAAAGCCAATCCCATTGCAACGATTTTGTCTGCAGCGATGATGCTTTTGTATGCTTTCGATGAAACGGAAGCGGCGAATGACATTGTTGAGGCTGTGGATAAAGTGTTGGAAGCAGGCTACCGTACGGCAGATTTGGCGCACGGCGCACCTGCGCTTGGTACGGTGGAAATGACCGATAAAATTATTGAAAACTTATAATAAATGGGAACAAAAAATGGAAAACAAATTAGAAAAACTCCATAAAAGGCTCTGTTCTTGCGCCGTTTTTCGCGGGGTGTTAGATCACCCCGTGTTTTCTCTTTTCGGTGGCTATTGTGATTCTTTTGCGGAAAAGTTTCTAAAAATAGACGCCTATGCAAGCTTTGTTGCGGAAATTTATAAACATGGCGGTAATTTGACGACGCTCGTGCAAAAATTGGTGTTTGCAGACGAAAACGTTTATATAAAATCGACGGCAAAAGGAGAAGCGGTGAATAGTTATATTCTCACTTCGGCGGAGAGGGAACTGAAAATTTTTGCGGAATTTGCGGCTTTGACGGCTGCGGATTTTGCAAAAGATATGGATATGGATTTGGAGGAAATACCCGCTTTTGAATCATTCAACGCAGACATGGGTGCCATGTATTTGAAAAGATTGCAAAATATCGGCAAATACGGATATGGCATTTTTTCCTCGTATGGTATGTTCCGTTTGTCGGATGAAAAGGAAATCGAACCCATCGTTAGTGCGGATAAAATCGGCATGAATACCTTTATTGGCTATGAAGCGCAGAGAGAAAAAGTGGTGGCGAATACGCGCGCCTTTGTGGAGGGGCGACCTGCCGCAAATACCCTACTTTGCGGTGATGCGGGTACTGGCAAATCCTCTACGGTGAAAGCGGTAGTAAACGCCTTTTTTGATGAGGGGGTGCGCTTGATTGAATTAAGAAAGGATCAGCTGCGTTTTTTGCCCTACGTCATGGGGAAAATTAGCGGCAATCCTTTGAAATTTATCATTTTTATTGACGATTTGTCCTTTAATCAAAACGATGACAATTTCAGTATGTTGAAAGCGGCTTTGGAGGGATCGGCAAGCGCAAAGGCGGACAATGCTGTTATTTATGCGACGAGCAATCGCCGTCATATTATTAAAGAAAGTTTTGGCGATAGAGAGGGGGACGACGTACACGTAAATGATACGTTGCAAGAAACCCTTTCCCTTTCCGAACGTTTCGGATTGACCGTGCTTTATTCCAAACCCGATAAAAAACTGTATTTGGAAATTGTGCGTCGTTTGGCAGAGCGTTTCGGCGTCACCATGGACGTAAAAGAATTGGAAATTAAAGCAGAAGAGTTTGCCCTGCGCAAGGGGAACCGCTCGGCGAGGTGTGCAGAGCAGTTCATCAATAGCTTGTTATAAAAAAATCTGTGGCGCAATACGAGCGTTGTAGAAAGATAGAAAACATGGTCCAGCGATACGCTGGGGAGGAAAAAATATGCTTACAATTGATAACGTGTACAGAGCATATAACGTATTAAAAGACGTAGTCCGTAAAACGGACGTTATTTACGCACCCAAACTCGTGAACGGAGCGGAGTTGTATTTAAAAACGGAAAATTTACAAATCACCGGTTCGTTTAAGGTGCGTGGCGCGTATTATAAAATGACCCGTTTGCCCGCAG
>SVHQ01000118.1 GCA_015055785.1 Clostridiales bacterium
TTGCATGGTCGTGCAAATCAAACCAGCTATCACGAAGGTCTTTCGCTTGAATATTTTCAAGAATGTCTTTACGTGCATCGAAAAGTTCGTTTTCCGTCAAGCCCTTATTCTTTTCTGCCGAATAAGCTTGTTCTTGCGCTTTGGAGAAAGGAATCAAGATGTTGTATACAAAGCCGAAGCCTTCCGAACCGTAAAGCACGAACGAATCATCGGAAAGACTGCCGATTGCCGTTTCAAATGCACTAACGTTTTCTGTATAAGAAGTTTTCTGATCGTCTGCGATTTCTTGATATTTCGTTTGAACGTATTCTTCCGTCAAGCTTGCATACGCTTCTTCGCTTAAATCTTCAAAATATTTATTGATAAGCGCTTGACCAAGCGAAGAAGAAAGCTCTACGTAATAGTAATTCAATTTGGTTACGTCTGCCGAGTTTTCCTTCTCACCGATAAGGCCGTAATTTTGCAAGTTCGCAAGGAATGCGTTGTACGCTTTCTTTCTCGTGGAAACCGTCGATCCGTCTACCTTTTCGTACTCACCGCAAGAATCTAACGTGTTACGACCAGTGTAAACGTTATAATCAATGCCGCCTTCTGCCGTTTGGGGATAGTAATCTTCTTTTTCCGTACCGATTGCCGTAGGCGTCGTACGAGCCTCGCTATGGTCGTGAGATTCTTCCTCATCAATATACGTAGCTTCTAAGGAATCCAACGAAGAGTTAAACGATTGTAACAAGCTATATACAGCCAAATTATAATCGTCCATTTCCGTACCGTTTTCCGTAAGGAAATATTTCATTGTCAAAACTTCGGGATTTGCTTCAAGAAGCGCTTTTTCGCTTTCACTTGCCTTTGCAAGTTCTGCTGCAACATATTGTTCGCAACCCTCTACGGAAAGACCATTCTTCAAATAATATGCCGTTGCATACTGAATCATAATCTTCGTATTTACCAAGCTTTCCATCAACATCTCGATTGCTGCTTCAACGGTATAGCCGTAGTTTTGCACGTACGTATAACCCACGTTCATGAAAAGTGCAACAAGGTCGCTTTTAGAAACGCTAGACGCCAAAGCTCCTTTTTCAATCAACGTATTGACTGCCTGTGCATAGCTCTTATAATCGTCGTCCTTTTCAAGACTCTTATAAATATTTACTTTTGCAACTTCCTGCGCTAAATCCTCTTGCGTGTCTGCAGGGAAAAAGTTACAACCTGTACTACCAACGGTGAGTGCAACGCCCAAAAGCAATGCGCCCATCTTTTTCAATGTGTGTTTTTTGCTCATAAAATCGCTCCGATTTTTATCCTATCATTTAACGAGCATTGACATTAAAAAAGCAACTATACCCCTTATGTCAATATATCGTCAAGCTATATTATAACCTATTTTTTCAAAAAGTGCAAACGTTTTTACTTATAAAGTGGCGAAAGTTGACGCAAATTTTAAAAATTTTGTCATTTCCGCCATTAAATCGGTCGCTTCACGCCGTCCAAAGAACTCAATTACGGGTGCTTCCGACATATTCAAACGCACTCTGCCCTGATATTTATCCATCGCCGCTTGCACCCTTTCATCACCCAAGGCTTCCAAGGATGGAAATTCCAATGCACCCACACCTTTCACTACGGATATCTTTTTCACATTAAACTTCGCTGCGTAGCTCTTCAAAACTGCGATCACCAAAAGGTTTTCCACCGCACGCGGCAATTCCCCATACGTATCGCGCAACGAGGTGTACACCCGTTTATAATCGGCAATCGTAGAAATTTCCGCAATCTGCTTATAGGAATCCAAACGTCCTGCGGAAGATTCAATATATTTTTCCGAAATATACGCATTGGCACGAATATCCAATTCCGCAACCGTCTGTCTTTCGCCTGTAAGCTCCTCTTTTAATAGTTTGGAATACAGTTCATAACCTACCTTATCCATGTGGCCGTGTTGTTCAGCACCAAGCACGTTCCCCGCGCCGCGTATTTCCAAATCACGCATTGCGAGTTTGTAGCCCGAACCCAGCTCCGTAAACTCCATAATCGCTTTTAATCTCGCCGAGGCGTTGTCCGTCATCACTTTTTCAGGCTTATAAGTGAAATAGGCATAAGCCAAGCGCGTGCCTCTCCCCACGCGGCCCTTTAATTGATAAAGCTGCGAAATACCCAATCGGTCGCTATCAATGACGATGAGCGTATTGGCGTTGGGCAAATCGATTCCATTTTCAATAATCGTTGTCGTGATAAGGATATTCGATTGACCACTGTAAAAATTCAAAACGGCGTTTTCCAGCGTCGTTTTATCCATTCTACCATGCGCAACGGAAACCGTAGCTTCGGGAAGTATCTGTTTTATCCGCGCGGCAAAGGTGAAAATGCTCTCCACTTTATTGTAAAGAATAAAGACTTGACCATCGCGAGAAAGTTCACGAATACACGCGTCGCGAATAAGCGTTTCCGTTTCCTCTACCACGTATGTTTGCACGGGCAAACGTTCATTGGGCGGGGTCTGTATCGTGGAAATATCACGTATCCCCGACAAGGACATGTGCAACGTTCGAGGAATGGGCGTTGCCGTCATTGTCAAACAGTCGATATCCTTACGTAAATTTTTAATTTTTTCCTTATGCTCCACACCAAAGCGTTGTTCCTCGTCCAATACGAGTAAGCCTAAATTTTTAAATTTCACGTCCGCCGAAAGCAAACGGTGCGTGCCGACTACCAAATCAATACTCCCGTCTGCCAAACCTTTTAACACAGCCTCTTGTTCTTTGGGGGTATTGAAACGATTTAAGGAGGCCACGCGCACACCAAATTGTGAAAAACGCGCACAAGCTGTATTAAAATGCTGACGACAAAGCACTGTGCTCGGACACATCAAAGCCGCTTGTTTTCCAGCAAGCGCACAAAGATAAATTGCACGAAAAGCGACTTCCGTTTTCCCAAAACCAACGTCGCCGCAAAGCAATCTATCCATTACTTTATCCGAACACATATCCCCTTTGATTTCCTGCACCGAGCTTGCTTGGTCGGGCGTTAAATCATGCTCAAACGCCTCTTCAAATTCCTGCATAAAAACTTCGTTGGTAGGGAAACAATAGCCGCGATTTTCCGCTCTTTCCGCGTATAATTTCTTTAAATCAAAGGCTAAATTCTTCAAAGACGCACGAACGCGCGCCTTTACTCTTTCAAAGTCTGCTCCACCAATTCTGCTAAGCGCAGGATTTTCATCACCGACGTATTTAGATAGTACGTCCATGCACTCTGCTGGTACGTATAACATATCCCCGTCTTTATAAGCGAGCGCAATGTATTCTTTCGTGCCGTCCGTCGTTTCAATTTTCTTCACACCGACCGCTTTACCAATGCCGTGTGTTTCATGTACAACAAAGTCCCCAATTTCTGGCGCGGAAAACATATCGCCGCGTTTACGACGAATGCGTTTATTATCTGCTGGTTTGGTATACAAATCGCCCGTGCCGATAATTGCGAGTTTACACTCGTGCAACACCATACCTTTATCCAATTTCTCATCGAGAATACAAATCCCGTTGAGCGCAGATAAAGTATCAGGTAACTTCACAGTGGAAATATAACTCTCGCTCAGTTGTTCGGACATTTTCACCGCTCGCGCATTCTCGCCACAATAAAGCATGACGCGATACCCGCCCTTTTTCCAATTGGTAATATCCGTAATAAGAGCAGGCAAACCGTTGAGATATTTCGTCACAGGCGTTGCCGTAAAATTATATATTTTTAAGGGTTGGAAGAAAAATGGATTGCCCGTAAACGTCTGCAACGCAACACAGCGTACCGATGAAAGTTTCTCGATAAAAAATTCTTTTTCTATATATTGACCTTTGCTAAATTCAAAGGCTTCACCGCCCGATTGTAAACGATGAAAACGCTCCTCATGTTCCTTATACAAGGCATTGAACTTATCCCAAAGCGTCTTCCCTTCATCAAAAATCACCACTGTATTTTCAGGCAGAACAGAAAAAAAGTCGGTTGTATTTTCCAACAATGGCAATAAAAATGAATTCTGACGTTCTTCTTCTACAAGCAATTCGTCAGCTATTTCGCAAGCTCTTGCATAGGCTTCCGAGGTCTTAAATTTTTTAACCCCCTCTTTCAGCGCATACTCAATTCGCTCGCCGTCTGAAGTCTCTAAAAATACGTCTGTTGCCGCTAAAATCGACACCTCGTCAATACCAGAAAGTCTTTCGCCCGTAATCACGTCGTAGGGTTTTATTTTTTCTACCGTGTCACCGAAAAAGTCAACACGGACAGGGTTTTCCATATTGATGGGATAAATATCCAAAATATCCCCTCTCACCGCAAAAACGCCCTTCGTTTCCACCTCAAAAGCACGCGTGTAACCCATCTGCGTGAGCTTTTGCGGCAAAGAAAGATAATCGAAATCTTCTCCCTCTTTTAAGGTGATACGCGGTAATTTTTTCGGGAATAACTGTATTAAAGCGTCTATCTCCGCCGTAACAACGTCACAACCGTTTTGCAAGGCGTATATGCCGTTTAATCTTCTATACAGCGAATCCTTGGAAAGAGCTTTGCGATATAACAGCACTTCGTCTTTCGCTGAAAGGATTTCTGTTTTTTTACCCGAAAGCGATGCAATATTTTCCGCCGCCTTTTTTGCAGATATGCTATCTGCCGTGACGTATATTACAGGATACGGTGAAAGCCCTGCTAACAGATATTTCAAGCTGTCGGAAACGCCGAAAACCGCCGTGGGCGTACCGCGGCGGAGTTCTTCCACAAAAGAGGGATATTCCCCTCCCAATTCTATTGCCTTGAAAAAATCTTGTTTCATGCTTTTGCTTTACCTATAAAGTAAATATTATGCGTTTTGATTGTATTTACACATCACTTTCTCTATATCCAGTCCGCGTGCGAAATCCGCCGCCGCTTCCCCAGCTTTATGGCACGCCGCCGCAAATAGTTCGTAATCGTCCTTTTTTACTTCGGCGAGCACATAATTGATAATGGGAATATTTACTTCTTCATCGCGAATCCCTACGCGAATACGCGCAAAATTCTTCAACCCCGTTTCACCAATAATGCTACGCATACCATTGTGCGTACCGGCGCTGCCACTGGCACGAATACGAATTTTTCCTTTTGGTAAATCGTAATCATCGTAAATAACAAGCAATTTATCTTCCGTGATTTTGTATTTAGACATAAGCTGTTTCACCGCTCTGCCCGAATTGTTCATATAGGTCAAAGGACGGGCAAGAATTACTTTCTCACCCCCAACGTATGCTTCCGCTACCGTCGCTTCGCATTCCTTTTTCTTGAACTTCGCACCCAAAGCTTCGGCGGCGTCCCCCACCGCGATATAGCCCATGTTATGGAAGGTTTTTTCATACTGTTTATCGGGATTTCCCAGCCCAACGATAAGATACATAGTTCATCCTCTTCGACAGAAGAACCGCCGTTAATTATGCGGCGGCTCTTATCGGTTGTATTCTTTATTATTTCTTAATTATTTCTTATTAATTAATCGTAAAGTTTCGACATAGGTTTGTCGAGATATACGTTTTCAATTGCCGCTGCAAACAAATCAGCAACAGACAACACTTCGAATTTATCGAGTTTCTTTTCATCGGGAAGATGGATGGTATCCAACATCACGAGCTTCGTAATCGGAGATTTTTCCAATCTTTCAATTGCAGGTCCGCTGAGCACCGCATGCGTACAGCCTGCATATACTTCCGTAGCGCCTGCATCTTTAATCGCCTGCGCGCCTTGGCAAAGGGTACCTGCCGTGTCGATCATGTCGTCGATCATAAGGCATCTCTTGCCCTTTACATCACCGATAATCGACATAACTTCCATCACGTTCGCCTTAGGACGACGTTTATCGATGATTGCAAGAGGTACACCGAATTTTTCAGCGACCTTTCTCGAACGCTTTACACTACCCAAATCGGGAGCAACAACCACCTCAATGTTGCCCTGCTTTGCAAAAT
>SVHQ01000119.1 GCA_015055785.1 Clostridiales bacterium
GTATAAAACCTATTTCGCACGTGGACGTAGCCCTCAATTGCTGTCATGGCGGCTTGGGCGAGGGTGGCGGGGTGTCGGCACTGATGGAATGGAATGAAATTCCGCTTGCTTCTCCCGATCTCACTGCTTCAGGGGTATTTATGGATAAGGGGATTACAAAGCTTGTTTTGCAATCGCTGAATATTCCAACGGTGGAGTACATTCGCGTAAACGAGGGGGATTACCGCAAGCGCGGTGCTTTTTTATTAAAGCGGATAGAGCCGAAATTAAAATACCCCGTTGTTGTCAAGCCTGCGCGGTTGGGGTCGTCGATTGGCATCACGCTTGCGCATAGCGAAGAGGAACTGAAAGATTCTTTGGAAACGGCGTTTGCCTTGGACGAGAGGGTGGTGATTGAAAAATATTTGCCGAACAAAACGGACGTCAATTGTGCGGCGTATATGTTGCATGGCGAAATTGTCGTTTCCGAACCTGAAAAAGCGTTTGGCGAAGGGATATATTCTTTCGAGGATAAGTATGTAAAGGGGAACAGTGGAATAAATCAAAGTGGTAATAAAAACCGTTCTGTCTTTACAAACGAGGGGGGCATGGTCGCGTTGACTGGTGTTTTGAGGGATAAAATCCGCGCGTACACAAAGACGGTGTATAAGCGTATGAATTTGCGCGGCGTTGTGCGTATGGATTTTTTGGTGAGTGAGGGAAATGCGTATTTATGCGAAGTGAATACGGTGCCTGGCTCGCTCGCATATTATCTTTTTTGTGAGCGTTTGACGGATGCGCGGCTTTTCTTGGGGGATATTTTAGAAGAGGCAATTATTGAGGCGGAGAAAGGTGAAAAGAAGATTTTACATACGGGAATATTAAAAAACATTCGCAAAACCACAAAATAAGAGCGCAACCCAAGTAAAAAGCGTTGAAAAAATAAAAATATTACCGCGTTAGGCGCATAATTCATTGATTTTTTCAACGCTTTTTGATATACTATTTTGGATATATGTACTAAAATACAAGGAAAAACAAGGAAAAAGGTTATGGCTATCAGCGAATTTACCGATAAAGTGCGAATACTCATCAAAGCAGGCGACGGCGGCGACGGCATGAATTCCTTTAAGGCGTTCAAGGGGAAACCTGCTTGCGGCCCAGACGGCGGTGACGGTGGTAAGGGCGGCGACGTATATTTTGTCGGCGATAAGGATATGAACGATTTGTTTTCTTTCCGTTTCACGTCCCGTTATTTTGCTGAAGATGGGGAAATGGGCGGTACGCAGAGATGTTTTGGGAAAAGCGGTAAGAGCGTTTATATCAGAGTACCGCTGGGTACGCTTGTGCGTGATGAGGAAACGGGAACGCTTATTTGCGACGTTTTTGAGGATGGACAAGAAGTGCTCGTGGCGCGCGGCGGCAACGGCGGTAAGGGTAACGTTCGTTTTACAACGGCACGCAGACATGCCCCCAATTTCGCGCAGAAAGGCGAAAAGGTGAAACAGCACTCGGTCATTTTGGAATTGAAAGTGATTGCGGACGTGGGTTTTGTTGGTTTTCCGAACGTGGGCAAGAGCACCCTTTTGAGCAAGATTTCGGCGGCGCGACCCAAGATTGCAAACTATCATTTCACCACGCTTTCTCCCAATTTGGGCGTAGTGCGTTATTATGATAAATCTTTCGTGGCGGCAGATATTCCTGGGTTGATTGAAGGCGCGGCGCAAGGCGCAGGGCTTGGTCACGACTTCCTTCGCCATATCGAGCGTACGAGAATGATTTGCCACGTGGTGGATATTTCTGGCTGTGAAGGGCGCGATCCAATAGAAGATTTCAAGAAAATCAACGCCGAATTGAAAGAATACAGCGAAGTGCTCGCCAAAGTACCGCAAATCATCGTTTGCAATAAATGCGACATTTACGGCGCGGAGGACAACCTCAAAGCATTCAAGAAAAAATACGGCAGAAAATATAAAATTTTCCCGATTACCGCGCTTTCTGGCGAGGGTACGAAAGAGCTGTTGGATGGTATTTTTAACGTGCTTGACGCCCTGCCTCCCGTAGAACCGATCATGCCCGAAGAAACCTTTGAATATAAGGCAAATGAGGATTTGAGTTTTGAAATTTTCAAAGACGAAGAGGGCGTGTACGTGGTTGTCGGCGGTTTAATCGATTTGTTGTGTCGAAACGTTGTGTTAAACAACCCCGATTCCATGCAATACTTCCAAAAAGTATTACGGCTTCGCGGTGTCATCAAAGAACTTAAAAAGATGGGTTGCGAAGAGGGGGATACTGTATCTATCGGCGACGTAGAATTTGATTTTGTCCCTTAAAACGTGTATATGCGGCATACTTCGTCGTTGCGGCTCGGTCACGTACTTCTTGTACGCTCCCTCGCCGCGCCTTGAATTATTTGCATCTCCACGTTTTAACGCGAGGGGAAACGCGAAAGATGTATATGTGGCAACTTCGTCGTTGCGGCTCGGTCACGTACTTCTTGTACGCTCCCTCGCCGCGCCTTGAATTATTTGCATCTCCACGTTTTAACGCGAGGGGAAACGCGAAAGGTGTATATGTGGCATACTTCGTCGTTGCGGCTCGGTCACGTACTTCTTGTACGCTCCCTCGCCGCGCCTTGAACTGCTTGCATCCCCACGTTTTAACGCGAGAGAGGTATTACGAAATAAAAAATAAACAAAAAAAGGACAGAAACATGATTGTTACCAGTGAAAATATTACAAGCAAACAAAGAAGCAAATTAAAATCCATTGCGGCAAATTTATCGCCCGTGACGCAAATTGGTAAAAGCGGCATCACCGACAATCTTTTAAAGACACTTTCGGATGCTTTGGACGCGCATGAAATTATCAAGGTGAATATTTTAGAAACGGCGGACGACGATGCGAGGAATCTTGCGGAAAACGTTGCCGAGCTTTTAGAAGCTATACCCGTGGCGGTGATTGGCAGAAAAGCGATTTTCTATCGCTATTCAAGAAGAGAGAATTTTGTACACCTTGAATTTTAACAAAACTCCTAAAATTTTCCAAAAAGCGTTTAAAAAGGGCAAAAAGGATTTATAAATAGGGTGTAAGAAAAAGAAAAAAGAGGAAAATGCTATGGAAAACGAAGAATTGAAAAAAGACGCAGCCGCGGAAGAACAAGCGGAAACGATGAAAAAAGAAGATAAGACGGCTAAGAAAAAGACGGGTAAAAAAGCGCAAGAAGAATTGGAAAAAGCTTTGGCAGACGCAGAGGAAAGTAAGCGCAAATGGTACGCTGTTACAGCGGAATATGAAAATTACCGTCGCCGCACGCAAAACCAAGCGGCACAGCGTTATGCGGAGGGTAGAAACGACGTCGTAGCATCGCTGTTCCCGATAGGGGATAATTTAGAGCGCGCTTTGTCATCCTGTACGGACGAAAATACAAAACAAGGTCTTGAAATGGTGCTCAATTCCTTTAAAAAAGTGTTAGAAAGCGAGGGCGTCGAGGAAATTAATCCCTTGGGACAACCTTTCGATGCTGCCTTTTCGGAAGCGATTATGGCAATGCCTGCAGCCGAGGGCGAGGAAGCTGGGATTGTAAAGCAGGTTTACGTAAAAGGCTATAAAAAAGGGGACAAAGTGTTGCGTTATGCGCAGGTCATTGTGACGAGCGAGGCGTAAATTGCGGGATAAAAAATCGCGGGATGAAAATATAAAATTTTGCGATTTTGGAACATATTTTTGCTTGAAAAACAGTGGCAGAAATTAACAAAAATGCTGGGAAGCGGTTCGTAAAAAGGCGAGCCGCTTATTTTTTATAAAATAAAGCAGAAAAAGTTTGTGAAAATTAATGTATAATGAAAGCATTTTACTTGACAAATGATAAAATGTGTTTTATAATGTTTTAGTGAAATAGTATAAAGAACTATTTTGTAGAGAAAAAGATTAGGAGGATGTTCTTCTATGAGAAAGATAAAAATTTTCGCTGTTGCACTTTTGACAGTGTTGACGGCTGCCATTTTCACGGTAGGCGCAGCAGGCTGTACGGAAAAAGGCGACAGAGAAGACAAGGAGCATGTTTGTACGTGGACGGCTGTTAGCGTAACAGAAGCTACTTGTGATGATGCTGCTACGGCGACGTATAAGTGTACGTATAACGGTTGCGAAAAAACAAAGACGGAAAAAGTTGGTGCTAAATTGGGGCACAACGAAGTAACGTTTGAGTACATTGCACCCACCTGTACGCAACCTGGGTATAAAAATGTTAAAAAATGTACCCGTTGTGAAAAGATTACATACAGCGAATTCAAGATTGATCCCACCGGACATGATAAGAATTTCAACAAATATTCTTCCGATTATAAGGGTTCGAAACCGGCTAACTGTCAGCAAGGTGCATATTGCGGTGTTTGCGGTGCTTACGATATCGATCCTGTAACGGGCGAACATATTATTGATGAAAGCCACAAACCTGATTTGTTGGTTTACAAGGAAAAGACGCCTACGTGTGAAGAAATCGGTTGGTTTGAATATGTACGTTGTCAGGTGCCAGGCTGCTCCTATACGACGTATTCGGAAAGAGCAGAGCTTGGCCATGACGTAAAATTGGAATACTCCAATTCTAAATTGGCGACGTGCGTATCGCTTGGTTTCTGCGGCCGTTGTAATAAAGAATATGGCGATTTCAACAATCACGATAAGAACTATGTGACAACATCTGCTTCCTATTGTGGCTCTAAGGATAAGATTTGCGGTCTTTCCAGAGCATACTGTGGCGTTTGCGATCAGTATTGGGGAGATTTCCCTCAACACGTATTGGATAGTTTTGAAGCAAAAGAACCCACTTGTTTGGCTGTAGGTAATTATGCCTATGTAAAATGTAAGACTTGTCAATACACGACTTATGAAGAAATCGCTGCACTTGGTCACCGTGTTGAAATTATTCCTGCAGTAGAACCTACTTGCACCACAACGGGTTGGGCAGAAGGTCAGCACTGCTTGAATTGCTATGAGATTTTGGCAGAACCTATTTTGTTGAAAGCTCTTGGACATGATGGCGAGAGAGAAAATCAGGAAACGGAAAGAGATTTGATTCATTGGCAGTCTTATTTGCCTGATTGCACGCACGGTGGTTACTGCGGAATTTGTGGGAAATTGTATGGTAGCGGCATGGTTACGGGAAGACATGATTTAATTACTGTTCCTGCGCAAGCAGCTACTTGTCAAGCAGACGGATGGGATGAATATATTGAATGTAAATATTGTCATTACTCAACGTATGAGGAAAATGTTATTCCTGCTGTACCTCATTCTCCTAGAGAATATCCTGCAGTAGAACCTACTTGTACGAAACCTGGTTATGAAAAATGGACTGGCTGTATTTACTGTATGGTAAGACCTGTTATTCCTGCGCTTGGCCATGATGGTCAAAGAAGAGGACAATATACGGTAGAGGATTTAATTGATTCCGATTCTTATTATCCGAACTGTGAAAGATATGGTTATTGTGGTATTTGCGATTCGTTCTACGGTACGCATCCAAATGGACACGTAGAAGGTGTTCCTGCAACGTGTACTACTCCAGCTATTTGTAAAGAATGCGGCGAAGAATATGGTAAGCCTTGGGGACATACCTTTAAAAATAACGTATGTACGCATTGTGGAGTAAGAAAAGAAGACTAATCTTTAAAATCTACAAAATGAAACATAAACATCCGTTTGCGGTAGTGCAAGCGGATGTTTTTTCGTCGCAGGCTGATAAAATTTGTTTTTGGGATTGACATATGATTATAAAAAGTGTATAATAGGTTTGTAATATATCGAACGTTGCTTTTGCGTAAATAAAATATGGAAAGCAAGCGTCTGTATTGCATATCAAGAAAAGGATGGTATGACGAAATGATTAGTTTAAAGGATAAGGTAGTTATCATTACAGGCGGCGGAAGAGGGATTGGCTTTGGGCTTTCCACGGCTTTTGCAAAGGCGGGCGCAAAGCTCGTTATCAC
>SVHQ01000120.1 GCA_015055785.1 Clostridiales bacterium
CGATCGTAAGGGCGACGCGAAGGGGGGTATCACCCTTGCTGCGGCGTCCACGATGGATAAAGCTGTAAAAGAAAAGATCGCAGGCCTTTCCAAGACGGAAGCTGCTAAGGTTGTCGGCGCAGTTGCTGCTGAAAGAGCAATGGCAAAAGGCGTGCAGGCAGTCGTATTCGACAGAGGCGGTTATCTTTACACGGGACGTGTACAGGCAGTCGCAGACGGCGCAAGAGAAGCCGGACTTAAATTCTAAGGAGTGGGTACTATGGCAGACGAAAAAAGAGAAAGAAGACCTCAAAGAAGACAGGCCGAAGATGATGGGCTTATTAAGAAGCTTATCGAAGTAAACCGTGTAACCAAGGTTGTAAAGGGTGGTAAAAACATGCGTTTTGCTGCACTTGTAATCGTAGGTGACGGCAATGGTAAGATCGGCGTTGCAACGGGTAAAGCAAAGGAAGTTCCCGAAGCAATCGAAAAAGCTACTTTGAGAGCAAAGAAGAACATGGTTTCCGTATCTATCGTAGACAACACCATTCCTCATAAAGTAATCGGTAAATTTGGCCGCGGTGCAGTGCTTATGATGCCTGCAACGGAAGGTACTGGTGTTATCGCAGGTGGTCCTGTACGTGCGGTAATGGAAGCAGTAGGTATTAAGAACATCAGAACGAAATCTCACGGTAGCCAGAATCCCGGCAACTGCGTAAAAGCTGCAATCGAAGGTTTGAAAGAACTCAAGACTGCTGAGCAGGTAGCTGCACTTCGCGGTAAAGCCGTTGAAGAAATTCTGAGCTGAGAAAACGGAGGAACAAGAAATGGCTAAAATCAGAGTAACGCTTGTAAAGAGTACGATTGGACAGGTTGCGTCCGTAAAGGGCACGATTGCTGCACTCGGTTTGAAGAAAATCCGTTCTTCCAAGGAACTTGACGATACGCCCGCAGTACAGGGTATGATTACGAAAGTAAAGCATCTCGTCAAAGTAGAAAACATCTAAGGAGATTTATCATGAGAGTAGGTGAGCTTTCTCCCGCAAAGGGAGCAACCAAAGAATCGAAGAGACTCGGTCGTGGTATCGGTTCGGGTACGGGTAAAACCTCCGGTAAGGGTCACAAAGGTCAGTGGGCTCGTTCCGGCGGTGGTGTACGTCCTGGCTTTGAAGGCGGTCAGATGCCTATCGCACGTAGAGTACCTAAGAGAGGCTTTAATCATAACGCGAAGAAGAATTATGTAATCGTAAACCTTTCCACGTTGGCAAATTTGCCTGAAGGAACGGTAGTTGACTACGGTTATGTTATGGAAAACGGCCTTGCAAAAGAAGTTAAAAATAACTGCGGACTTAAAGTTCTCGGTGCAGGTGAATTGAACGTAGCCCTCACCGTGAAAGCGGCAAAATTCTCTGCGTCCGCTAAGGAAGCTATCGAAGCTGCCAAAGGCACGGCGGAGATTCTCTAATTAAGGAAATTGTGACACGGAAGGCTGCGATAGTAATATCTGCGGTACTTCCGTAGTTCGCGTTATTTCTCCCCCGCGCGTTTCGTGCGGATTTCTCTGTGCGGAACGAAAAATAACCATAAACGGAGAAAAAAATGTTACAAACACTAATCAATGCTTTTAAAGTCAAGGATATCCGCAAAAAGGTGTACATGATGCTCCTTTTGTTGTTGGTATTCCGTATTGGCTGTTTTATTCCTGTTCCCGGGCTTGACCGTGGACTGTTTGGTGATTTGTTCACGGGCGATGATGCTAATGCATATTTGACGCTTATGAGCAGCATCACCGGTGGCGCGCTTGCGCAAGGCACTATTTTTGCATTGGGTATTGGTCCTTATATCAACGCATCGATTATCATGCAACTTCTTAGTGTAGGTATTCCTGCGCTTGAAAGATTGTCGAAGCAGGGTGAAGAGGGTCGTAAAAAGATTTCGCAATATACGAGATACGTAACGATTCTTCTTGCTATTATTCAATCTGTAGGTATCATTATTAGCTTTGCAAACAGCCAGGGTGCATTGGAGGATGCGCTTCCTATGTTCGGTGGATCCATGTTCCTTGCAGGCGCATTCATGACGATTGTATATACTGCAGGTGCGCTTATTGTAATGTGGCTTGGTGAAAGAATCACCGATTACGGCGTAGGTAACGGCCAATCGATGATCATTTTCGTAGGTATCTTATCTACGGCAGGTATTCAAATTTTGAACAAAATTTCCACAATTTCTTCCACAAATACGGATGCAATTTGGGAATTACTTGCGTTCATCTTAGTATCGGCACTTATTTTCTTTGCAATTGTTTACGTAGACCTTTCTGAAAGAAAAGTTCCCGTACAGTATGCAAAGCAAATCAAAGGCAGAAAGATGTATGGCGGTCAGTCGTCTGCTATTCCTATCAGAATCAGCGGTGGCGGCGTTATGCCTCTCATCTTCGCGTTCTCCATCTTGAGCTTCCCTCAGATGATTTGCAGCATGGTTGACCCCGAATCGACGGGTTGGTTTACGAAGTTCTGGAACACGTGGATGTCTGCATCTACGAATAACACAAATGCAGAATGGTATCATACGCTTGTATATACGCTCGTGCTTTGTTTGTTGATTTTTGCATTTGCATTTTTCTATGCACAGATGCAATTCAATGCAGAAGACGTATCCAGAAGCATCCAACAGAACGGTGGTTTCATTCACGGTATCCGTCCTGGTAAGGCAACGGAAGCATACTTGAATAAGATTTCCAACCGTATTACGTTGTTTGGTGCAATCTATCTTTCGCTTGTTGCGTTTATTCCTACAATGGCATTCTCTTGGGCAGACTACACGCTTGTAAACGTGTTCTCGACGACGGGTATCCTCATTGTTGTATCCTGCGCAATGGAATTTGAGAAACAGCTTCAAGCACAAATGATGATGAAGAACCACAAAGGGTTCTTGAAGTAAGAAAAACAGCTTCGCGCTTCGTTTTTTAGAAGCGGAGCGCGAAGATTTACGAAAGCGGTTAAATAAGTAATTCGATGTATTTTCAAGAGGTGTTTAGATGAATATTATTTTGTTGGGTGCGCCCGGTGCGGGCAAAGGTACGCAGGCAACGAGAATTTCGGACGGCTACAAATTGCCTCATATATCTACGGGTGACATTTTCAGAGAAAATATTAAAAATGAAACGCCGATCGGATTGCTTGCAAAATCGTATATCGACAAAGGGCAGTTGGTGCCCGATGAAGTGACTTGCAAAATCGTGGAAGACCGTTTGCAAAGAGCAGACTGTGAAAGCGGTTATATGCTTGACGGTTTCCCTCGCACGATTGCACAGGCGGAAGCGCTGGATAAAATCACGAAGATTGATTTGGTGATCAACATCGACGTAGATTTCGGTTTGCTGTTGGATCGTTTGTGCGGTAGACGTGTTTGCAAGGATTGCGGCGAAAGCTATCATATTTCTTGGTTGAATGGCGCAGACAAATGTTTGCGTTGTGGCGGTGAACTGTATCAGAGAAAGGACGATAATCCTGAAACGGTACAAAGCCGTTTGGATGTATACAATGCGCAGACAGCACCTTTGATTGCCTATTATAAGGAAAGAGGTTTGTTGTTCAACGTTGAAGGGAACATGTCCCCCGACGAAGTATTTGCCGAGATTTCTAAAAAGCTCGACGCAATGAAATAAGCTATGATTCACGTTAAAAGCGAAAAAGAAATAGAGTTGATGCGCGAACCTTGTAAAATTGTTCGTGATACGCTCGATTTTGTAGGTTCTGAAATTTCCGCGGGCATGACTACCAAGGAAGTGGACGAATTGGTGGAACGATATATTCGTTCAGCAGGAGCAAATCCTTCCTGCCTTGGCTACGGCGGTTTTCCCGCGTCGGCATGTGTTTCGGTGAACGAAATGGTAGTGCACGGTATTCCTGACAATCGCGTCTTAAAAGAAGGCGATATCGTCAGTGTAGACGTTGTGGCAGATAAGAACGGATATCACGGCGACGCTTGTCGTACTTTCTGTATCGGCAACGTATCGCCCGAAGTACAGAAACTTGTAAAAGTAACTGAAGAATGTTTCTTCAAAGCCATTGAAAATTTGCGTGCAGGAACGCCGTTGTTCGACATCGGCTATCGCGTGCAAAAACATGCGGAAGCTCACGGCTATGGCGTTATTCGTTCCTACACGGGACACGGCATAGGCAGAGAAATGCATGAAGACCCTTCCGTTCCAAATTACGGTCGGTTGGGAACGGGCGTTCGATTGAAAGCTGGTACGGTGCTTTGTATTGAACCAATGATTGCGATGGGCAGCTGGAAAGTGCGCCTTTTGAGCGATGGTTGGGGCGCTGTGACGGAAGATGGTAAGCCTGCATCCCATTATGAAAACACCGTAGTGGTGCGTGAAGATGGCGTAGAAATACTTACGCTGTAAGTAAAAAATAAAAGAACGTAACGATAAAAACCAAAAATAATTGGTGAGTCGGATTAAAAAATTCGGAGGGATTTTCTGTGTCCAAAGAAGATGTAATCGAAGCCGAAGGTAAAGTAATTGAAGCCTTGCCCAATGCAAGATTCAAAGTACAGCTTTCCAACGGATATGTTATTACGGCGGTTATTTCCGGTAAGCTTAGAATGAACTATATTAGAATCATTGAGGGCGATACGGTAAAATTGGAAATGAGTCCGTATGATTTGACGAAAGGCAGAATCACGTGGCGTAGCAAGTCGTAATCCAAACGACGGAAAAGAGTTTATTAAACAAGGAGAAAAACAATGAAAGTTAGACCTTCTGTAAAACCTATGTGCGATAAGTGCAAAGTTATTAAAAGAAATGGTAGAGTAATGGTAATCTGTTCCAAGAACAAGAGCCATAAGCAAAGACAGGGCTAAAAAAATAAGTCCAAAAACTCTTAAAAACTTATTAAAAACGCTTGACAGGTCTTGACAGAATATGGTAAAATATTAATATGCCGTATTTTGGAGAGGGTTGCCTGAAAGGGCGATTTTTGACAAAAAAATAATGTAATCAAGCTGAATTTCCGTAAAATTACGGAAACTCAGTTTTGTTGCGTTTATCAACCGATACGTTTTTTGAGTTAATTTGTAGATTGGAAGAAGCAATCGAAAAACACAAACGGCATTCAATTAGGACGTGGGGTACGCTTGTAGTGAATCGGATAGCACGAGGGCATGATAAACGAGATTACGAAAATAATACAATGTGGCGATTAAGGCATTTTCCACTGCCAAAATCGTACACATTCGTTGGGAATATATAAAAAATAAAGAACAGAATTAAAAAACAAACGGAGGACAGAATCAATGGCACGTATTGCCGGTGTAGATTTACCTAGAGAAAAAAGAGTAGAAATCGGCCTCACCTACATTTATGGTATCGGTTTGACTACTTCCAAAAAGATTCTCGCGGAAACCGGAATCAATCCCGATACGAGAGTTAAAGATCTCGACGAGACTGACGTTTCCAAGCTCAGAGAATATATCGACCACAACTTGAGAGTAGAAGGTGAACTTCGTAGTGAAGTATCCCTTAACATTAAACGCCTTATGGAAATTGGGTGTTATAGAGGCATCCGTCACAGAAAGGGCTTGCCTGTACGTGGGCAGAGCACGAAGAGAAATGCTCGTACGCGTAAGGGTCCCGCACGCGCGATCGCAGGTAAGAAGAAGTAATAGAGGAGGCGATAGAATATTATGGCAGAAATGAAGAAAAAAGTCGCTTCTCGTAAGCGTAAAGAAATTAAGAAAATTGACAAAGGTCAAGTTCATATTCAGTCTACCTTCAACAATACGATCGTAACGGTAACGGATATGAATGGTAATGCGATTTCCCAATCGAGCGCAGGTGCTCTTGGTTACAAGGGTAGCAGAAAGGGTACTCCTTTCGCAGCGCAGATGGCAGCTGAGACAGCAGCAAAAGTGGGCAAAGAACATGGTCTTCGCAGTGTAGAAGTATATGTAAAAGGTACCGGTGCAGGTA
>SVHQ01000121.1 GCA_015055785.1 Clostridiales bacterium
GATTTACGCCGCCGTTTTTCGCAGGAGGCGTCACCATAACGATTTCTCTACAGCCAGCTATTTTTGCAGGAATGGAATCCATTAAAACAGTGGACGGGTATGCCGCCGTACCGCCCGGTACGTACATACCGACTTTTTCAATCGGGGTCACTTTCTGACCTATTATAGCGCCGTCCTTTTGCTGTAAAGTAAAGCCTTCGCGCGCTTGATGGGAATGAAATTCACGGATATTTGCCGCCGCCTCTTCCAATATCGCAATAAAATCTTTATCCACCTGCGCATAAGCCGCATCAATTTCCGCCTTGGTTACTTCCAAGCTTTCCAACGTCACGCCATCAAATTTTTCCGCGTAAGCTTTTAATGCCGCGTCTTTATTGGCAATGACGTCTGCGATGATACTCGCTACCACCCCTTCCACATTTGCCGTGGGATTGACGCGCGCAAATATTTCCTCGTTCGCCACTTCACCGTATTTGTATATCTTAATCATATTCTCACCTATTAAAAAACTGTTTGCACGTCTTATTCTTCAAGCAGCTCTTTCACACTCGCCGCTAATTTCTCGATTTCTGCGGTCTTAAATTTAAAGCTTGCTTTGTTGGCAATTAAACGCGCGCTGATAGGGAAGATTTCTTCCACTACTTCTAAATCGTTTTCTTTCAGCGTCGTGCCCGTTTCCACAATATCCACAATCACGTCCGAAAGCCCTAAAATGGGGGCAAGCTCTATCGAGCCGTTGAGCTGTATAACGTCGATATCTCTGCACTTACTTGCATAGTACGCCTTTGCTGAATTTACAAATTTCGTTGCAACTTTCAACGTATTTTGACCGTCATCATAAAAGCCCTTTTTCGCCGCCACTGCCATACGGCAAACTCCTTTCTTTAAATCGAGAAGTTCGTACACGTCGGGAGCGTATTCCGTTAAAATGTCTTTGCCGCATACACCGATATCTGCCGCGCCACGTTCAACGTAAATGGACACGTCGGATGGTTTCACCCAAAAATAACACACACCCTTTTCTTCGTTTTCAAATATGAGTTTTCTGCTATTTTCTCTAATAGAGGGACATTCATAACCCGCTCTTTCAAATATATCGTATATTTTTTCTCCCAATCTGCCTTTGGGAAGCGCAATATTAATCATTGTTTCCCTCCCGTTAAATCCACCAGATTTTGATAGCGGAGCGCATTTTTCGTTTTTTGCGCACTCACGCTTTTTCCTGCTTCGGCATAGCTTTTTACTGTATGGACGAGGGTTTGAACGTCCGTGTTTTCATCGTACAGTACTAAAATATCGACGTCAATATTGCTTTTTTCTTGCTGGAAACCCTCCAACAAATCAAGATATACCGCAAAGCCGATGCCCCCCGATTTTCTACGCATTCTACTAAGCATTTTATCATATCTGCCACCCGACAAAACACCTTCACCAATGCCGTCAATAAAGCCTTTAAAAGCGATATCGTCGTAATAGTTCATGTCGTTTACGACGGAAAAATCAATGCGGATATTCTTGGCGTATTCCGTATTTTCAAGCATGTAACAAAGGTTTTTTAATTCGTCAAAGGCTTTTTTTGCGTTGGTTTGCTCACAAATAGGCGCGAGTTTTTCCAACACTGTCTTTGGCGCACCGTATGCATTTATAAGTGTCGTCAATTTTTTAATTTGCGTTTCTTCCACTTCGTATTTTTTGCATACGGACAAGAGTTCATGCAAGTTCTTTTCCGCAATTTTTTGCATGATTTCTTTGTTAAATTTCTCCCCTTTTCCTATCTCCTCCAAAAGAGCGGAAACAATCCCTAAATGAGAAATATCCAACACAAAATCAGAAGAAATTGTTGCAAGACTGCCTGCCGATAAATACACAGTTTCGTAAACGTCGTATATATCGATATCGCCGATACATTCCAAGCCCACCTGCATAATTTCTTTAAACTGCTTCGTTTTGGCTGAAATACGATAGACGTTTTCATTATAGCACACCTTTCTCTTACCTGCTACGTCAACGTCGTTCTTGATAATCGACAACGTAACGTCTGGCTTTAAAGCGAGCAATTTTCCGTTGGTGTCATTAAATGTAATCACCCCATCCCCTACGAGAAAATCCTTGTTTTCTACGTATAAATCGTATTCCTCAAACTTGCTCATCTTATAGGAAAGATATCCGTAGCGTTGATATAATCCACGCAACGCATAGGCTATCTTTTCTTCTGTTTTTAAAATTGCATTGGGCATAAATTGCTCCTTTTTACTTTTTGAATAATCGTTTTGTCAAATCTTATGAATAAAAATACCACTGCGAAGCTTGGGTTCGAACCAAGTGGATTTTGGTGGCATGATCTCGCCTGCGTCCGCAACCGACATCAATTCTTCTAAGGAAGTGGGATACATCGCAATCGCAGCTCCACCGTTTTTACAGCGTTCCTCTAAATATTTAAGCCCACGAATACCGCCCACAAAATCAATGCGTTTGGACGTTCGGGGATCGTCTATCCCCATAATCGGGGCAAGAAACTTGCGCTGTAAAATGGAACAATCCAACCGCTCTGAAGGGCTTTCCGCTTCGCATATTTCCTTTTTAAATTCTACGTTATACCATTTGCCGCCTACAAACAAACCCACGCTGTGCAATTGTGCAGGTCTGCATACGTTGTCACATTCCGTCACTCTGCCTAAATTCTCTTCCACCGCTTGCAAAAATTCTTTTTCGCTCATGCCATTTAAATCTTTCAGCACGCGGTTGTAATCCATAATCTTTAAGCTATCCGACGGGAAAATCACCGAAAGAAAATAATTATATTCTTCTTCTCCCGTGGCGTTTCTTGCTTGCGCACGCCTTTTCAACCCCGCTTTGACCGCAGAGGCCGCGCGGTGATGACCGTCCGCAATATACAAACAATCCAACGATAAAAAAGCTTGCTCTATTTCCTCGCTTGTTTCGCGAGAATCGCTTTCCCACACCGTATGCCGTACCCCATCGTCGGAAATAAAATCATACAGCGGTGCTTTTTTTGTTTCTCGCACAATGATGTTATCCAACGTTTCGCTCTTGCGATACGCCAAAAAGATAGGCCCCGTTTGTGCAGCGCAGGTATCTACGTGACGGATACGGTCTTCTTCTTTGTCTGCGCGCGTCAGTTCGTGTTTCTTGATACGGTTTTCGAGATAGTCGTCAATCGACGCGCAACCGACAATGCCTGTTTGCGCTCTGCCGTCCATAATTTCACGATAGAAATAGAATTTCTTTTCTTTATCCTGCGTATATACGCCAAGTGCTTCGAATTTTTTTAAATTTTCCGCCGCCTTTTCGTACACCTTTTCATCGTACAAATCGATCGACACATCTAAATCTACTTCCGCTTTGTCAATATGCAAAAATGAATACGGCTTTGCTTGCACTTCTATTCTTGCTTCCGCGCTCGACATTACGTCGTAGGGCAGCGCCGCACATTCTTGTACGTATTCCGTTGTCGGGCGAAGCGCCGCAAATGGCTTCACTGTAATCACCGTTTTTCTCCTCTATCGCTTTTTCTAAATTGATTATACGCCGTCAAAACAACGCACGCCAAACACGCCTTGGATTGCCGAAAGTTTGGCGATAATTTCTTCACTTGCCTTTACGTTGGTTTCAACAATCGTATAAGCAACTTCCCCTTTCGAACCGTTCGCCATGTTTTCAATATTGATATTTTCCATGGAGAACGCGGAAGTAATCTGCGTCAACATATTGGGAATATTTTCGTTCATGATGCATACGCGAGGTTTTTCAGACATCGGAATACCCACCGTCGGGAAATTCACACTGTTGCGAATGTTGCCGCAGGTTAAAAATTCATCAAGCTGCTGCGCTGCCATAATCGCACAATGGTCTTCCGATTCCACCGTGGATGCGCCCAAGTGGGGAATGGCAATAATCCCTTCCACACCAACTGTTTCTTCCGTCGGGAAGTCTGTAATATACGCCGACACTTTTTTGTCTGCGATTGCCTTTTTAATGTCTGCCGCGCACACCAAGTCCGCACGCGCAAGGTTTAAAATACGTACTCCCTCTTTCATTTGTGCAATCGATTTTTCGCAAATCATATTCTTCGTCTGCGGCGTTGCAGGCACGTGCAAGGAAATGTAATCGCAATTTTTGAAAATTTCATTATAATCGGACGCTTGACGAACGGACGGCGCAAGGCTCCAAGCCGCTTTTGCCGTGATGTACGGGTCGTAACCCATAACGTTCATACCAAGCGAAATGGCTACGTTTGCCACCATACCGCCAATGGCGCCAAGACCGATAACCCCCAACGTCTTGCCTGCCAATTCATGGCCTACAAAAGCGGATTTCCCTGCTTCCACGGCTTTGGCTACCCCTTCTTGGCCTGCCAACGTTTGCGCCCATTTTACGCCGCCGATAATATCACGCGAAGCCAACACGAGTGCTGCTACGGCGAGCTCTTTCACGGCGTTTGCGTTTGCGCCGGGGGTGTTGAACACAACAATACCCTCTTTCGTGCATCTTTCTACAGGAATATTGTTTACCCCTGCGCCGCAACGGGCAATCGCACGTAAATTGGGAGAAAATTCCATATCGTGCAATGCAGCCGAACGCACCATCACTGCGTCCTCTTTTTCTAAATCTGTGCCGAGTTCGTATTTCAAAGGCGAAAGAACGTCCGTACCCACTTTCGCAATTTTATTCATTAACTTTACTTTTAACATTTTCTCTTTTCTCCGTTTTCATGCTCTATATTATACGTTCTTTGGATTGGCTTTTGCGAAATCCTGCATAAATTTCACCAATTTTTCCACGCCCTCATACGGCATTGCGTTGTAAATCGAAGCGCGCATACCGCCCACCGAGCGATGACCTTTTAAATTCTTCAAGCCTGCCGCACTCGCTTCCGAAGCGAACTTTTTATCCAGTTCCGCATCCCCCGTCACAAACGTTACGTTCATCATCGAACGGCTGCTCTTTTCTACGGGAGCTTTGTAATAATCTTGACTGTCTAAATAATCATACAAGAGCTTGGCTTTCTTCGCGTTGCGTTCTTGCATCTTTTCCAATCCGCCAATTTCCAATATCCATTCATAAACAAGCTTCGCTACGTAAATGCAATAAGTGGGCGGCGTGTTGTACATAGAACCGTTATCTGCCTGCACTTTCCAATCGAGCATGGTAGGCGTATTTTCGCGCGCTTTTCCAAGCAAATCCTCTCGCACGATAACAACCGTCAAGCCTGCCGGTGCCATATTCTTTTGCGCACCTGCATAAATAACGCCGAATTTAGAAACGTCAATCGGTTCGCTGATGATGCACGAGGACATATCCGCCACCAAGGGAATATCCCCCGTATCGGGAATATACGGAAATTTCGTGCCGTATATCGTATTATTAAAACAAATATGCACGTAGTCAGCATCTTTACGAAAACTTTCTCTATCCGTGAAAGGCACGTAGGAGAAATTTCCCTCTTTACTGGATGCTACCGCTTTTACGTCACCGTATTTTTGCGCTTCCTGATAAGCTTTCGTGGAAAACTGACCAGATAAAATGTAATCGGCTTTTCCGCTGCCATTCAACAAATTCAAAGGCACTGCCGCAAACTGCGTAGATGCGCCCCCTTGCAAAAATAAAACTTTATAATTATCGGGAATGGACATTACTTTGCGGAGTAATGCTTCCGCCGCCGTGATGATTTCTTCATAAACGGGAGATCGATGGCTCATTTCCATAACGGACATACCGCTATCTTGATAACAAATCATTTCCGACGCCGCTTTCTCTAATACAGGCAACGGTAACATC
>SVHQ01000122.1 GCA_015055785.1 Clostridiales bacterium
TACGGAAAAATACGCGGTTGGCGACAGATTAAAAGTATTTGTAAAGCACGTAAAGAACAGCGGTAAAAATTCTCAAATCGTGGTATCCCGTTCGGCGCAGGGCTTGGTGAAGAAACTCTTTGAAGAACAAGTTCCTGAAATTTCGCAGGGCATTGTGGAAATCAAAGAAATCGCACGTGAACCTGGCCACCGTACAAAGATGGCAATTTTCTCCAACGACGCGCGCGTAGACGCAGTGGGCGCATGTGTTGGTAACCGCGGTGCGAGAGTAAACGCAGTCGTAGAAGAACTCGGCGGTGAAAAAATCGATATCATCCTTTGGAATGAAGATCCTTTGGCATTCATTTACAAAGCTTTGTCCCCTGCAACGGTGCTTTCCGTAACGGCAAAAGGCGAACGCAGTGCAGTGGCAATCGTTCCCGATGACAAGCTTTCTCTTGCGATTGGTAGAGATGGTCAAAACGCACGTTTGGCTGCAAGATTGACTGGTTGGAAGATAGACGTAAAGAGCGCATCTTCCCCTGAAGCGGCAGAAATTCTTGCGGCGATGGAAACGGAAGAAACGGGCGAAGTTGCAGCGGAAACGGAAGAATAAGAGAAAGACTATTTTCAAAGCATTCAAAGCGTTATAAATGGAGGCAAAGATGCCGAAAACAAAGAAAGTTCCTATGCGTATGTGTATTGCATGTCGGGAGATGAAACCCAAGCAAGAGATGCAACGCGTAGTTAAAAACGCAGACGGCGAAATATATGCCGACCCTACGGGAAAGGCAGCAGGACGAGGTGCGTATATATGTAACAGTGAGGTGTGCCGTCAAAAACTCAACGTTAAAAAGCTGTTGCATAAGACCTTTTCCACCGACGTATCCATGGAAGTGTATCAGGATATAGAGGAGGAGAAACCTCGTGAACAATAAATTAGAAACCTATCTTGGCTTTTGCATACGTTCTCGAAAGATTCTTTTTGGGATTGATAACGTGGATAAACAGCGAAAGGGCGTTTGCCTTTTGATATGCGATGAAGAGCTGGGTAGGAGTTCCTTAAAAACGTTGCTCCATGCGCAGGAGAAATTTGGCTGTCCGTTGTTGATGGCAAAGAAGAGCGTGTTGAGCGAATATTTGCATCGTCCTGCAGTGAAAGCAGTGGCAATTTTAGACAACAACCTCGCGAAAGCGATACTTTCCGTCGTGGACAGCGAGCCGCAAATTAAATTCTATTCGGGAGGAATCAACTGAACTTATGGCTAAAAAATATGAAAATGTGGAAAAAGTATTAGGGTTATTAGAGGACGCACAGCTTGGCGGTTTGCAAAAGCGTCTTTCTTCCACGGAAAAAAATCTTTCGGAAATCTTGAAGAAGTTATCGGCGTTAGAGGCGGATAAGCAAGAGCGTGACGCGCAAGAAGCGGCGAGAATTGCGGAAGAAGAAGCTGCTGCAAAGGAAGCAGCAAAGGCGGCGGCAAAAGCAGCAGCAGAAGAAAAGGCTGCCCAGGAAGCAAAAGCTGCCGAAGAAGCGTCCAAGAAAAAGGCAACGCGCAAAAAGGCTGCTGAAACGGAAGCCGCAGAAACGCCGACGGACGTAAAGACGGAAGAAAAAGCAGAATCGAAAGAAGAAAAGCCTAAAAAGGCAAAGAAAGCCGATCCCGAAAAGGCTGAAAAGGCGGAAGAAACGCCTGCAAAGGAAGAGCCAGCAAAAGAAGCAGAGGCTGTTCAAGAAACAACGACGGACGTAAAGACGGAAAGCAGAACGTTCGTTCCCAAAGCAGAAACAAAACCTGCCGCTCCCGCAGCGCCTCGTGCGCCCAGATATTTCCGCAACGGACAAGAACAGGGCATTTACGTGGCAAAGCCGGGTGTAGATACGTCCGCAAACACGAGCAGTTCGACGTATCGTCCCCGTCCCGAGGGGAACAGACCTGCTCGTTCGCAGGGTGACAGACCGTATAACGGCAACAAACCGGCAACGGGTGCGCGTCCTATGCGTCCCAATGCAAGCAGTGCAAACGTAGCCGTTGCGGCGCCTATGGCACCTACGAGAGAAAAGTCCTTCTCTGCACCTGCGAAGAAAAAGACTTTCGAAAAGACGTATACGGAAAAGAAACCTCTTTCCAAGCGTACGCTTATCAAACAGCAAGGCATGACGGTAGAGGATTTTGACGAGGATAAGAGCGGTTACAGAAAGGTACGTGGGCCGAAGAAACAAAAGCAGCAGGAAATTCCTACGATTAAGATTGAACATGCAGTGGTAACGACGCAGGAAATTCCTTTGAAAGTGTTGTCTGAAAAGCTCGGCGTATCGGCGGTGGAAATCACCAAACGCCTTTTCAAAGAAGGCATCATGAAAGGAATCAACGATTCCATCGATTATGAAAACGCAGCTTTGATGGCGGCGGATATGGGTATCGACCTCGAATACAAGCCCGAAAAAACGGCAGAAGAAGTATTGATGGACGTTACGGCAGTAGAAGATGCAAGCAAGTTGGTAACGCGTGCGCCTGTTGTTACGGTAATGGGTCACGTTGACCATGGTAAGACGTCCCTTTTGGACGCAATTCGTTCAACGTCAGTTACGAGCGGCGAAGCAGGCGGTATTACGCAGAGCATCGGTGCTTATACGGTAACGGCGAAAGGCAAGCAGATTACCTTTATTGATACGCCTGGTCACGCAGCGTTTACGGCAATGCGTGCGCGCGGCGCGAAAGTAACGGACGTTGTTATTCTTGTAGTTGCGGCAGACGACGGTATCATGCCGCAAACGGTGGAAGCGATCAATCACGCAAAAGCGGCAAACGTTCCCATCATTGTTGCAATGAACAAGATGGATAAACATGAAATTAATCCCGACAGAGTAAAACAACAGCTTATCGAACACGAACTTGTCCCTGAAGAATGGGGCGGTGACACGATGATTGTCCCCGTTTCTGCAAAGACGGGCATGGGCATTGATGACTTGTTGGATTCGGTAAACCTTATTGCAGAAATGCAGGAATTGAAAGCAGACCCTGATCGCCAAGCGCGCGGTACGATTATCGAAGCGAAGTTGGATAAAGGTAAGGGTCCTGTTGCCAGCATTATTGTGCAGACAGGTACTTTAAAGACGGGCGACAACATTTTGTCTGGTACGACGATGGGGCGTGTGCGTGCTATGTTCGACGATAAGGGCAGAGCTGTAAAGAGCGCGGGGCCTTCCATGGCAGTATCCATTTTAGGCTTAGAAGACGTGCCAAACGCAGGCGATAGCATTATGGCGGTTGACCAGTCGCTCATGAAGCAGGTACAGGAAGAAAGAAAGAACCGCGAACGTGAAAACATGATCAAGGAACAGAGCCGTGTATCTCTTGACGACATTTTTGCACAAGTAGAAGAAGGCAAGATTAAGAACTTGAATCTTATTGTAAAGGGTGACGTACAAGGTAGCGTAGAAGCTGTGAAGCAGTCTTTGGAAAAACTTACGAACGAAGAAGTACGTGTAAAGGTTATCCATGCGGCGGCGGGCGCTATCAACGAAGGCGACGTTATGCTTGCGGATAGTGCGAATGCAATCATTATCGGTTTCAACGTACGTCCCGATACCAAGGCGAAGAAACTTGCGGAAAGTTCAAAAGTAGACGTAAGAAGCTATCGTATTATTTACGAACTTCTTGATGATATGGAAGCAGCGCTTAAAGGTATGCTTGCACCCAAACTTAAAGAAGTGCTTACGGGTAAATGCGAAGTACGTCAGACGTTCAATATTACGGGCGCAGGCACGATTGCAGGTTGTTACGTTACGGACGGTAAGATTATTCGTGGCGGCAAGTTGAGAATTTACCGTGAAGACATCATGATATGCGAAGGCGGTGTAAAGCAGTTGAAGAGATTCAAGGACGACGTGAGAGAAGTCAACTACGGCTATGAATGCGGTTGTGCAATCGAAGGCTTCAACGAAATCCGCGTAGGCGATATCATCGAATGTTACGTAACGGAGGAGATTAAAGCGTAATGAAAGTTTCGAGAACATCGAGATTAAACGGAGAATATCAAAAGGAAATCAGCGCGATTATCCGTAATTTAAAGGATAGAGCCCCCGATTTTAAGGGGCTTGTATCCGTTACGGAGGCAGACGTTGCCCCCGATTTAAAAACAGCCTACGTTTACGTTAGCATTTACGGCGTCAATGAAAAGGAAACAAAGCGCACTTTTGAAATTTTGCAGGAGAACGCAGGTTATATTCGTCATGAATTGGCACAAGTTATGCGTATGCGTACGGTACCTGCTTTGACCTTCCGCATGGACGGCAGTATGGGGTATGGTGCGAAGATGGACGAATTGTTCAAAAAAATCAGTTATTCCACGCCGACAGAAGAAACAACGGATAACGAGGAATGAAGTAAGTACGTTAGGATAATAGAGGGGATATGCATTGTAATTTAGCACAAATAGCGGAAAGAATTAAAAAATCGCAAGCAATCGTAATATTTACGCATATGCGACCAGACGGTGACGCGCTTGGCAGTGCGATGGCTCTTTCTTGCGCGCTTGATTTTTTAAAAATTCCCCATGAAGTGTGCGTAGAATCGGACGTTCCCTCTAATTTAACCTTTATTAAGGCATTAGAAAAGGTAAAGAAACAACCGACGCAGGCATTCGATTTGCTGATTACTGTGGATTGTAGCGATGAACAGCGTTTGGGCGTATTATCCGACGAATTTTTAATAACGAAACGTAAAAAAATTGACACAATCAATATAGACCATCACGTTTCAAACACCCATTTTGCGCAATACAATTACGTTCGCGAGTGTGCGTCGAATTGTATGAACATCGCGGAGCTTATAGAACTGCTTGGCGCGCCGTTGGATAAGCAAACAGCAGAGTTCTTATTGCTTGGACTCTTGACCGATTCGGGCAATTTTTCCCACGATGACGTAACGGAGGAAACCATGCTTTTAGGAGCAAAACTTTTAAAAGCTGGCGCGGATATCTGTTCTTATCAGTATAATCTTTTCAAAAAGCAACCCAAAGCGCGTGCAACGCTGTATGCAAAGACGATGCAAGGGATTCGATATTATCATGACGATAGATTTGCAGTGATTGTGGTGACGAAGAAGAACATAGAAGACAGTGGCGCAGACGTTAGCATGACGGAAGGTTTTGTCGATTTTCCTTTGAACGTAGAAGGAGTGGAAGTGGCGGCTTCAATTTTAGAAGTGAAGCGAAATCAATACAAGATTTCTTTGCGTTCGAAGATGTATGCCGATGTGAATAAGATTGCAGGTGTGTATGGTGGCGGCGGTCATGTGCGTGCGGCAGGCTGTATGCTGTTTGGAGAAATTGAGGAAGTGCTGGACAAGCTTTCCTATACGGTGTCGCAATATTTAGAATAAAACAAAAGAGCGTGGTGTTTACATATACCAAGCTCTTTTTTTGCAAGAAAAATCCCTCTCTTATCTGAAAAGATAGGGGAGGGATTGTTGTTTATTATATTATAATGTAGGAAGGTTAGCCAACAATCAAGTTTACCAATCTACCGCGAACGATAATACATTTCTTAATGGTTTTCCCTTCAATCAACGCTGCGATTTCTTCATAAGCACAAACGGTGTCTTGGATGTCTTCATCGGAAAGCCCTTCGGGAATCATCATCTTTGCGCGGATTTTGCTGTTTACTTGAATAGCGTATTCCACTTCGTCTTTTACGAGCGCTTTTTCATCTACGAGGGGATAGTTTTCTTCAAATACGGAAACCTTATGCCCTG
>SVHQ01000123.1 GCA_015055785.1 Clostridiales bacterium
TTATAGCAACGGCGCATCATAAAAACGATGCGGCGGAAACAGTTTTATTTCGTCTTGCCAGAGGCACTTCGCTCTCTGGAGTGTACGGAATAAAAGGGGAACGTGATTGGCTGATTCGTCCTTTTTTAGATTGGACAAGGGTGGAGATTGAGCGGTATGCAAAGGAGAATCACCTCTCCTACTGCACCGACTCTACAAATTTAGAACGTGAAGCTACGCGAAATAAAATCCGCTTGGACGTTTTGCCTAAACTGGAAGAAGCAGTACAGGGCGCTGCGTCCAATTTGGTGCATTTTGCGCAATTGGCGGCGGAGGACGATGCCTTGTTGTATGAATATAGCCAAACGCTTTTATCGAAAACAAACGACGGCTATGAAATTGCTTTTTCTAATAAAAAACCGCTTTTTACGAGAGCTTGCTTAACGGCTTTAAAAGCTCTTGGCGTGGAAAAAGATTATACGGCAAAGCATTTAGACGCGGTGTTTTTATTGCAAACAGCTGAGCGCGGTGCCGTGCTTTGTTTGCCTCAGAACGTGATGGCAGAAAGATGTGAAAACGCCGTTGCGCTCTATATTAAAAAAGAAGAAGTTTTTGAGGGAAAGGCAGACGATAAAAAATTCGATAAAAACGGATTTGATGGGGGCAGGTACGAGGTGAAGCTGTATAGACGCCCTCCAAAGACGGAAGAAAGCGATTGGAAAATTTTAAAAATTGATGAGGATAAAATGCCCTTAGATGCAGTTTTTCGGTTTCGAAAAGAGGGGGATAAAATTACTCCGTTTGGTGGCGGAACGAAAACACTGAAGAAATTTTTCAATGAAAGAAAAACGCCAGTGAAAGAACGGGGATATTTGCCTTTAATCGCTTCTGCGGAAAACGACGAGGTCTACGTTATTTGCGGCGTGGAGATATCAGAAAAAGTAAAAGTATCGAAAGAAACAAATCGAATTTTATTTATTAAGATACAAATGAAAAAGGAAAAAAATTATGACAGAAATTCATCCTAACGTAGATTACATTATGTTGACGGAAAAACAAATTAAAAGTCGTATCAAGGCAGTGGCGAAACAGCTTGATAAACTGTACGAAGGGAGAAAACCCGTCGTTGTTTGCATTTTAAAGGGTAGTTCAGTTTTCTTTTCCGATTTAATTCGTCAGATGAAAACAACGTTGACGGTTGATTTCATGAGTGTTTCCTCTTATGGGAGCGGTACGAAATCGACGGGGGAAATTAAAATCCGCACTGATTTATCGACAGATATTCAAGGCCGTGACGTTTTGATTGTGGAAGATATCATCGATTCGGGTAATACGTTATACCATTTAAAGAAGTTGCTCAATGCCCGTGCGCCTGCCAGCGTCAATATCGTAACTCTTTTGGACAAACCGGAGCGCAGAGAAGTGCCTATTGAACCCGAATATACTTGTTTTGTGATAGAAGACGAATTTGTGATTGGTTACGGCTTGGATTATGACGAAGAATATCGCAATCTTCCCTACGTGGGCGTATTGAAACGTTGTGTTTACGAAAAGGCGTAAGAAAAAGATAGAAAAATAAAGAAATAGCTATATAAAGGCATAAAAAAAGGAGCGGTTATATCACCGTTCCTTTTGTCGTTATAGAAAGAATTTAATTTGCGAAGTTTGCTGATTTTAACGTATATACCAAACTACCGAGGCTGTAATAGATGGGTGTCTCCAATTTCAAAACAACGTTGCGATAGGTGTTTGATTGAATGTTGGTGTTTTTAGCGATCCAAGCCGTCTGTGTAGACCCAGAATTTTTTTCATTTAAAACAATGCTAACGGGATAGTATTGAATGGTATCTTTCACAGCAACGCCGTTTTTTGTAAAGGAGAAATCGATAGCCTTTTCCGCTTCAAACGTCGTTTTCACCGATTGCGAAGCCTGCACAAAGGGGCTGTATACGTTGAATTTAGCGGAAGTGGAAAGGGTGGGATTCATGCCGCGCAACGCAAACAAGAGCTGTTCGTTGTCCAAGCAAGTGAATTTCTTCGTGTCCATCTCAAAGGAATATTTGCTTTCAACGTTTTCCTCATTTTCTTTTGCTGTAATCACCGTTTCGCCTGAATAATCTTCGTTGTAAGTAATATCAACGGTGTAGTTCATGAAGCGATAGCAATCTTTTAATGCCGTTCCGCCGTTTTCAGGGGAATGGCTGAAAACTTCTTTGTGGGAGGAAATAGGACGCAAAGCCTTGTCTGCCTTTTCAAACTTCACCAAAGAAGAAACAACGTCGTTGAAAGTCGCGGATTCCTGACCGAACGTATATACAACGTCGATCGTCAATTTCGTTTCATAGGAATAAATAGTTCTACCGTCGAGCTGTTCCGTCGTCAACGTTGTGGTGTACTTACCGTTTTGATAATCCAACGTATAATCTTTTTGCATTGAGGTTGCTTTTTCAAAGGTGACTTCATATTCCAATGATTCGGTGAGGGTGTTCTGTTGAACGGTGTTATCTGCTTGCCAATTGCTGCTGAAAACAACTTTTTGGTTGGTGCTGACGCAGGAAGCCAAAAAAGAAGTTGTCAAAAGTAAAGCAAGGCAAGAAAATATACTTTTACGGTTCATAATTAATCTCCGTGGTCTGTTTTTTTGTTGAATACCTTCTTATTATAGCACATAATTTAAAATTTGTAAAAACAAAATGGAGTTTTCCTGAAAATTCTTGTGAAAAAAAGCTGAAATTTTTCCAATAGATATGTTATAATAGTATAAAGAGCTGTATTTCAAAGCCAAAAGAAAGACAAGGAGGAAGAATATGACGACAATCGTAAAAGCATATTCCTTAGCACAGTGTATGGAGCTGATGGCAGAATATGCTTCCGCCTACGAAACGCAGGGCGATAAAAATCTCATTTTTTGTGAAGACCGCTTAACGTTGCTCGCCGAAAGAGCGTTGTTAAAACGCATGGGCGGTACGTTTGCTTCGTCCGTATCCACGTTCGCGCGCTTTTTGACGACGGAAGAAAAAGTGATTAGTAAGCAAGGCTCGGTGATGGCTGTGGGGGACGTGATGACCCGTTTGCAGCGCGAGGGTGTTTTGCAATGCTTTACAACGGCGGCGGGCGTTGGGAATAATGCAAAGTGCATTTATGAAACGTTGGCGCAGTTGTCAGCCTCCGAGGTAACGCCTGAAATCTTGCGTGAAAGTCTTTCTTTGTTGCCAGACGATATGTTAAAGAAAAAGGTGGCAGACCTCGCTGCAATTTACGAAGGATATAGTTCTTTTTTGCGTGAGAATGCATACGTGGACGAGAGCAAATATCTTTCCTTGCTTCCAGCAAGGATTCGAAAAGAGGGTCTGCTGAAAGATACAAACGTCTTTTTTCTTTGTTTTAATTCCTTTACGGCGCAGGCGGCGCAAACGATTTGTGCGGCGTTGGAAACAGCGAAAAACGTAGTAGGGGTATTTTGCGCGGGTGAGGAGGAAATTTACACAAATCGCGCATTGCAGACTTTTACGCGCGTATGTTCCGATTACGGGAAAACGCACGTGCGCGAGTTGGGAACACCTTTAAAAGGCGAATCGGAATTTTTAAGGAAGAGTTTGTTTAATCCCGAACGTATTGAAAAACGCATTGAAACGGACAAGCTGCATATTTTTGAAGCGGACGATAAAGTGGCGGAGGCGGAATACGTAGCGACGTATATTCGTCGTGCGATGCAGGAAAATGGGGGACTGCGTTATCGCGATTTTTCCATATTAACTCCCGATGTGGCAGGATATTCTTTGCCGTTGAAAAAGGCGCTGTCGGAATATAACATACCTTATTTCATCGACGAAAAGAAATCTTTAAAACGCCATCCGCTGAGCAGATTTTTATTGGATTGCTTCCGTACCGTGCGGGAGCGGTTTTCGCCGCTTGCCGTGCAGTCGTTGACGGAAAACTGTTTCTTTGGCGAAAGCGATGCATACAGAAATTATCTTTTAAAGTTTGCCAATTATAGAGGCGGAGCGAAACGTCCGATTAAAACGGGGGATGCTGTTTTAAAAAGTTTTCCGAATGTTGCCGATTTGGAAGAGGGCAGAGCGCGCCTTTTAAAAGCGACGGAAAATATAAAAGCGAGGGGGCATGGTCGAGATTACTGCCTTGCTGTGCGAAAAATATTAGACGATTTCAATGCGAAAGAACGTTTGGAACTGTTAGAGGAAGAAATTGGCGATTTATCACAAAAGGCGTATCTTTCTCAAATTTATCGTGCGCTGGAAAGGGTGTTGGAAGAAGCGGAAATGCTAACGGGCAAGCGCGAAATGACGATTGCGGAGTTTGAAGCGGTGTTGCAAGACGGCTTGGATGCAACGGAAATTTCCTTAATTCCTTTGAAAGCAGACGCGGTGTTTGTGGGGGATATCACCGACAGCCGCATAGAAAATGCCAACGTTCTTTTCGCTATGGGCATGACGGATGCCGTGCCGAGAAACGGAACAGATACCGCGATTGTTTCCGATAAAGAAATAGCACGCCTTGCAGAAGTAAAGACTCTGTTAGAACCTACGGTTGCGGAAGTAAATATGCGCAGCCGCGAAAGTGCGTGTTTGAATCTTTGCGCGTTTACGGATGCGTTACATTTATCCTATCCTTTGGCTGCGGATGGTAGCGAACCAACGGTTAGCGAAGTTTTCCGATATATTGATAGAACATTTTGTGCGGTAGGCGGCGGAAAGCTTGTAAGAGAGAAGAAAATTTCGTCGAGCGATTTTAAATATAAATGTTCAGCGGTGGCGCCAGCCATTCGTCAGCTTTTAATCGAGCGTAACGAATACGAGCTTTGTAAGGAGGATACCCGTCTTGAATATTCCTCGCTTTTTTCTGCTTTGGATAAATTAAGCGTTACGGAAAAGGACGATTATTTGGCGGAAAGAGGGGGGCATGTACGAGTTGAATGTGGAGAAGAGCTCTTTTTTAAGGGCGGGAAAATATCTCCGACAGCGCTGGAAAATTATTTTTCCTGTCCGTTCAAGCATTTTGTGGAAAAGGGGTTGAAATTAAAAGATAGAGAAGAAGCGGCAGTACTTGCCGTGGATACGGGTAATTTCATTCACGAATTGTTGGAGCGAACGGCAAAAAAAGTAGAAACAACGGAAACGGAAGAGGCTATGCGCGCTTTGGCGTTGGAAATTGGTGCGGAAATATTAAAGGGTTCTTTGTATGCCATGCAGCAAGACACTGCTTCCGATGCGGTTTTTTCCGATAAGCTTATTCAAGAGGGCGCAGAAGTAGCTGTTGCGGCGTATAGACAAATTAAAAATTCCGATTTCAAAGTGGAGGAAACGGAAAAACAGATTTCCTCGGAGGAGTTCCACGGAAAAGTGGACCGTGTGGACGGTACGGATAAATACGTTCGAATTATCGATTATAAAACGGGCACGATTGACGACAAAGCATCGTCCTATTACACGGGCAGGAAATTGCAGATGCAATTGTATATGTCCGAAATCAAGGGTGAACGCATACCTGCTGGCGTGTTTTACTTCCCTGCGTCCGTGGATTATACGGCGGAGGAAGAGGGGAAATTCCGTATGCAAGGTTTTTTAAACGGCGATAGAGAGGCGCTTCTTTGTGGGGATAAAAATATTACCGAGGAAAAGAAGAGCGAATATTTCCCTGCGGCATTAAAAAACAGCGCGGTGACCAAACGCGTGATGGACGAGGAAACTTTTCGCAATTTCCTCGATTATTCGGTGTA
>SVHQ01000124.1 GCA_015055785.1 Clostridiales bacterium
ATACGCCATATCACGGATACTGCGCGACACACGCAAAGAATTGCCGTCGCGGAGATATCTTTTGATTTCCCCGATGATCATCGGCACGGCGTAGGTGGAAAATTTTACTCCTACGGAAACATCAAACCCGTCGATCGCTTTGATGAGCCCCACACACCCTGCTTGAAATACGTCGTCCGCACCTAAATTTTTAATGCGAAAACGTTTGACAAGCGACAACACCAATCGCATATTCCCTATAATGAATCTTTCGCGCGCTTGTTTATCGCCCTTTTTTAATCTTTGCATAAGTTCCTCGTTTTCCTTGGCTGTTAAACGGGGAAGCCCCGACGTGTCCACGCCGCATATCTCCACTTTTTGCATGTTTTTCTGACCTCCTTGACCTATGTAAAAAATAAAACAAAGGGGGCAGGTATGAGTTGAGTATGCGCAAAAGCGAAAAATTTTATACGTGATTATAATTTTTTATTTGACCTAACAGAGTCTTTTTATTCCATTTTAGCGATTTCTTTTTTCAATCGAAGAATGATTTTCTTTTCCAATCTGGATATGTAGCTTTGAGAAATGCCAAGCAAATCGGCAACGTCTTTTTGCGTCATTTCCTCCCCACCGCCCAAGCCAAATCGAAGTGCCATAATTTTTCGTTCTCTATCGGATAATTTCTTTAAAGCCTCTTTTAATTGCTCCTTTTCTGCATTCGATTCAATATCCCCGTAAACGGTATCCGCAGACGTACCCAATACGTCGGAAAGCAACAATTCGTTCCCCTCAAAATCTGTGTTGAGCGGTTCGTCGAAAGAAATCTCGGTCTTTAAACGCGCTGTGCGCCGAAGATACATCAAAATTTCATTTTCAATGCACCGTGAAGCGTACGTCGCTAATTTAATATTCTTGTCCGTTTTAAAGGAATTGATGGCTTTGATTAGCCCAATCGTGCCGATAGAAATCAAATCATCGTTGTCCACACCCGTGTTTTCAAACTTCCGCGCAATATAGACTACCAATCGTAAATTGTGTTGAATAAGCTCTGCTTTTGCTCGTTCCTTTTCCTCTTCATCAAAGAGCAATCGAAGCATCTCCCCCTCTTCCTCAGCAGATAAAGGCAGCGGCAACGCTTCACCGCTGCCGCAAATATAATCCACCGTACCCTTTTCCGCCAATGGGTCAATGCCGCGTAAAAATATTTGCAGTACTTCTAAAACTTTCATTCTCTCCTCTCCTACGCACTTTTCTCTTTTTCTTTTTTAACAAGCGTAATTTCTTCGTCAAATATACACGATGGCAACAATAACGAATACTCCCTCGATATGATATTCTTCGACGACGCAAAATATACCTGTTTTTTTACCGTGTCCTTTACGCCTTTCACTTCTATCTCCCCTAAATACAAGGGTATATTTTTTATTCCGTTCACCGTTTGAATTTGCATTTCATCGCATACCTGCCCCATCTCTTTTGAAAAAATCACCTCTTTGAAAAGGTCATAAAAAAGCTCGGGCGATAGAAAACAAACGGGCAAAAGGTTTTTCTTCGCCAAGTTGCCGCTATCCCAAAAGCCCAATACGTCTAAATTTTTGCTTTGGAAACTAATTTTACATTCATATATGTACCTAAATACCCTTCTTTGAGCATACATTTTCCTTATTAAATAACAAGAAAACGCCGTCAAGCAGGTAAAACCAACAATTACCCATAAACTTGGAACTTTTCCTTGAAAAAAATTCCGCGCTAAAGCCAATAAAACTCCGCCGAAGGAAAAACTGAAAATAAAGAAGAAAACGCAAGTCAACGCATACCTGCCCCTATCCTTTTTCGTTTTTATTCCTTTTACGGCGAGCAAACAAAGCAACAATCCCACCAATAATTTGAAAAGCAAGCCCAAAATTTTTGGCAAAGATAAAAGCGGAAACAAAACAGCAAACACCGCACCGCACACCGCCGAAAAAATTAACCGCAAACGGGAAGTTTCCACACGCGCCGCTTTCGTTGCTAAATAGAGCAGCGTTCCGTCAAAAAGAAAATTTTCTATTAGGGCATACTCGATATATATTTCCATAACCCCTCTTCTCACTGGAAAAATTATAACATGTTTTCTTGGACAAAATAAAAACACCTTTTGTCGAAAAGGTGTTTTTATTGTTATATGTGATTGTATGAATTATCTCGCTAAAAGGCGTATTTATAATATTCAATGCTTCCGTCGGCAAAAACCTCCGCCACGTCAAAACGCGCGTTGGGTTCTTCCCCCGTTTTCAGCCAATACAGCTCGGCAATTTTACGATATCTACGCTGTTTTTCTTTCCCCACCGCTTCTTTAGGGGCACCGTAAGCGTTGGAAGTGCGCGCTTTCACTTCGATAAAGGCAATCTCGTCACCGTCCTGCGCAATAAGGTCCGCCTCCCCAAAAGGTGTGCGGAAATTCTTATGCAATATCTTATAGCCTTGCTTTTTTAAATATTCTTCAACGAGCCTTTCGCCCTTTCTTCCTAAAACTTTTTTGTGAACGTCCTGCGGTGAATTTTGCATAAGCCGTACTCCTTAATCGCGCCGATATGCGCCGCCGTACCATACCCCTTATTCTTCTCAAACGCATACTGCGGATAGATTTTTGCAAATTCGTCCATCAAATGATCTCGATAGACCTTTGCTATAATGCTCGCCGCGCCAATGGAATAGGAAAGCGCATCGCCGTGAATAACACTTTGTTGTTTATGCGCGATATCAATTGTCATATTCCCGTCCGTCAGCACGATTTCAGGCTGCAGAGAAAGCGTTTCAATCGCTTCTTTCATACCCAATTTGGTCGCTTCAAGAATGTTGATTTCGTCGATTTTTTCTTCACTGACCTCAATAATCGTGTATGCGAGGGCGCGTTTTTTTATCTCTTCGGCAAGTATTTCACGCTTCTTCTCCGATAATTTCTTGCTATCGTCTATCCCCTCAATAATCAAAGCGTCGTCAAGGGGCATCACCACCGCCGCGCAAACCACAGGTCCCGCCAACGGACCTCTCCCCACTTCGTCCACACCGGCTATATACTGATATCCTTGCGAAAGCAAGGCACGTTCATATTGTAATTTTTCTTCTTTATTCCAAATTTTTTTCATGGTTTTATCCTTTGAATAAATCGTCTTATTTTTTGTAGACCACCGACGCAGCTACAAGCTTGCTACGTTAAAAGGTATGCCGTAGGATATCCTTTTTTGTAGGATACCGACACAGCTACAAGCCCCGAAACAAAAAGATAGAAAGACATGATGCAACGGAACGTTGCTTAGAAGTCGAAATCGGCGTAATCGCGCGCGTCCTCTAAACACATTTTTCCGATTCTGCCTTTACGGAAATCGTCAATCAAGGCTTTGGCACCGCGCTCGTAATCGAACTCCCCACCGCGCAAAATAAAGCCGCGGCGTTTACAAAGCGCCTCGTACATTCCAAGCTTGGATTCAAAATCCGTAATGCCGTAGCGTTCCGTTAAATACTCGGGATATTTTTCCGCAAGCTCGCCTAATAATTCCAAAGCAATATCGTCCATATCCAAAATATCATCGTTGATACTGCCAATATACGCAAGATGCTTCGCCAAATCCTGATTATCAAAGGACGGGGGCATCGTACCAGGTGTATCTAACAAATCAAACGCACCGCATTTAAGCCATCTAACGTCACGCGTAACCCCTGCTTTGTCACCCGTTTTCGCACGTTTTTGACCGCTAAGCAGATTAACAATCGTACTCTTGCCCGTATTGGGAATCCCTGCAACCATGAAACGGAAGGTACGATTCAACCCCTTTACTTGCGCGCGCGCACGCTTTTCTTCCGTTATCGCGTTCAACTGTTGCAATAAAATACGTTTTGTAGCAATGTTTGTGGAATTACATTTAACGCAATACTTGCCCTTATCTTCAAACATTTTCACAAAACCGTCCACACGGCTATCCGCGAGGTCAGCTTTGTTCAAAACGTATAAAATGGGTTTTTCGCCAAAGATTTTCTTTAAATTTTTATTCACCGTTGCAATCGGTGCGCGTGCGTCCAACACGCAAATAACACCGTCGCAAAGGTCACGTTTTGCTTCCATGTCGCGCATGGCTTTCGTCATGTGCCCCGGAAACCATTGTATTGTTTTCATGTGTTTATTCCTTTTTTCTCCGCCCTTGGCGGTATTTGGCGCAATCTATCGATTGCTTTTGAATGGGTTGTCTTTGCAAGGGCTTCTGCCCCTGCACCCTGACAAGAAACTGAGTTTCTTGATTTCCAAGCCTTATTTATCCTTATTTATAATAAGTCAGGGCGGTTTTTCTTTGTAATGGCGAGAGCTTGTTCTCTGCGCCATGCGTCTATTTTTGCATGGTCGCCACTGCGTAAAACTTCGGGCACTGCTATGCCTTTATATTCCTGCGGACGGGTGTATTGCGGATATTCCAACAAATTCTCCGAAAAGCTCTCATCCACAAGCGACGACGTACTAATCACGCCGTCTACGTATCTCGAAACACAATCCGTCACCACCATCGCAGGCAATTCACCGCCCGTTAACACGTAATCACCAATCGAAATTTCTTCATCGATAAATAAATCAATCACGCGCTGATCAACACCCTCGTAATGTCCGCAAAGCAAAATCAAATGCTCGTATTCCAACAATTCAAACACTTTTTGTTGCTTGAATACCTGACCCTTAGGGGACATATAAATACGGCGTGCTTTGTGGTCGGGGTCTAAAGCTTCGATGGCATTGCCAATGGGGGGCGCCATCATGACCATACCTGCACCACCACCAAAAGGATAATCATCGCATTTTAAATGCTTATCCTCTGTGTAGTCGCGGATATTGACAACGTTGATTTGTATTTTTCCTGTTTTTTGCGCTCTACCGATGATGCTTTCCTGCATTGCCGAAAACATCTCGGGAAAGAGCGTTAAAATATCTATTTTCATAATCGTTTTCCTATTTCGTCACGTACATGGTATGCCCGTTTAATAAATTCAATGACAAGGAGTTTTTCTATATGGTGACTATATTTTATACGAGATCGCCACATTACACTTCGTTTCGTTTACAAGGGCAAGCCTTGCAAATAGCAAGCTGAACGCAATGACAAGGCACCCCGAATAGCAAGCTGAGCGCAATGACAAGAAGGGATACGCTCCATTCCACTCGCCATCGCTCGTTCCAGTCGGTATGACATATAAAATTTAGCGCGTACGCTGACGGGAGTGTACTGCCCGTACACGAGCAAAGCGCACACAGCTACAACGCTGAAATGCGACGCATATATGTCGTTTTACTACAAAATTGCTTCGACGAAACTCTTACTATCAAACATCTCCAAATCGTCTATTTTCTCGCCGACACCCGCAAAAATGACAGGCAAAGCCAATTCCGACGAAAGCGAGAACACAAAGCCACCCTTTGCCGTACCGTCCAATTTCGTCAAGACAATACCGTCCAATTCCACCGCTTCATCAAATACCTGGGCTTGGTTAACGGCGTTTTGACCCGTCGTTGCATCCAACACCAACAATTTCAAAAAATCCGCTTCGGGATACTCACGCGAAACCACGCGGTCCATTTTACGAAGCTCGTTCATCAAATTTTCTTTCACATGCAAACGC
>SVHQ01000125.1 GCA_015055785.1 Clostridiales bacterium
ATAGAGTTTTTTTCATAATGAGTAGATTGTCGCCGGGGGCAACGCGTTGGAAATATAAATCTTTCCCCAACTTTTCAAACGTTTCGCTGCCGTAAACGACGGTATATGTTTCTTCATCATCCAACGTTAAGCGAATGTTCGCTTCCGTGATGATCGAGTTGTTGACTACGTAATACATTTTGTTTCCGCTTTCGTCTTCAAAAGCCGAAATCAAAAATTGTGAAGTTGCCTGCGTTTTCGGACGAAGGGATTCATCCAAATCCAACCGCTTGTTTTCAGGGAAACCGCCGCGATAAATCGTTTCGTTCCATAATATTTTTTGCAGTTCTTCTTCGGGGGGCAACAAACCAACGTATTCGCCCGTCACGAATCTGCCAAGCGATTTTGCTTTCGCCAAATATTTTCCGCAAGCACGCACTTGCGCCAAAGCAGGCTTGATATATCCATACTGCGTTGTAAGTTCGCCAAATCTGCCAAACACACCAGCCACAGGCGCAGGGTCTGCCATCCAATCGTTCGGGAAACAACAAGGGAATAACTGAATCCCCTTTGCGCCAAACGCCATACCCACGCTGATTTGTAAACGCATTTCCGCTTCGGTGGTCACACGGTTTGCACTGCCCTCCCACTTACCGCCGATTTGCATAAACATCCAATAGGGCACGCCGTACGTGCGTTCGTTATAACTGCAAATTTGCGGAAGCTCATAAAGCGCCGTGTGTATCATGCTCTCTACGTTTCCAAGCGTTAAAAATGGATAGCTGTCGTAGGAATATACCTGCGGTTTTACAACGTCAATATACTTTTCCGTGAAATATAAATATCGAACGTCATTCGTATAGGTCGTAAACAAGCGTTCATCCGTTGCCTTTGGCACGCCGATTTGGCAAGCGCCATATTGCAACTGTTCTGCGGAAATGTGGTGTGGCAACATATTCACGTAAAAAATCTTATCAGGACAAACCCTTTCAAACACCGCTTTTGCCGCCGCAATGCCTTCAAAGGAATCACTACCTGGTTCGTCAAAGAAAGAAATGCCTGCAAATGCTGGATAATCCTTATATTTTTTGATACTTTCTTCAAATCGTGAGTCTAAATTTTCTTTTTCTTCTTTCGACAAAGCTTTCCAAGCAGGAAATTCTCGATGTCCTAAGGAAACGTATCTTTCCGCAATCAAATCGCGAACAAAATACTTAATCCCCACTTCTTCACAAAGACGTAACGCTTCAAACACCAAGCTTTCGTTTTCTCTGCCGATAGCTTCTGCATGACCGTAAACGATGGTTACGCCCAAATCCGCTAAAATTTTATAATGTTCTAACGTAATTTTTGAGGGATACTTTACCCCATTTAATTCATACGCAGGTTGGGGGGAACAATACGCCCCAACTTGTATGCGATTTTCTTCTAAAATTTTCATAATTTAACCAAAAAAATTTTATTTTCAAGCGGGAAAATCTTTACGAAATTCCCGCTTGAAAACGCTTAGCATTTTATATTAGGAATAATAAATATTAGACATGTAAATTACAGGTGCTTCACCTTCATCCCATGCATAGTTTTCCGTTACGAAGAACAACCAAACGTCACCAGAAACAGGCGTACCAACGTGATTTGTCAACAAAACTTCCACTTTAACCCATTCATTATCTGCTGTAATGGGTAAGGACGTCCAATCTTCACAATAGAGCTCGTTGTTTACCCAATAATTGATATAGTTACCAGTTCCCGTAGAGTAAACTTTACATTGCATTGCCAAAGCCGAAGTAGATTTAATATAGAACGTAATCATCGACTTACCGCTTAAATCATAGGTGTTAAGCGTAAGAACAAAATTGCCTTTTTCACTCCATGCACTATTATCGAGTTTTGCACAACCCGTTTCGCCAGGTGCAGATTCGTCAGCACAATAAGTTGCCGTCAAACCCAATACGCCGTTCAAACCGCTACCATTGAAGTTTGCTTCGCCACAGCCATTTAATACAAGCGCATTTTCAGGAATTGCAGGAGCTTCGGGTTCTGTCGCAGGCTTTTCCGTGTAGATGTTACCAATCAAGATGGAAGCATCTGCGGGCATTACCGCCGGTCCAGCGACCATCAAGCTGATTCTAATTTCGCCACCGCCTGCTGCTACGCCGTCAGCAGGTCTATTCAAGTAAACGGTTACCCATTGCCATTCATCACTGCTTTCAATAATTTCACAGCCAGCTTCCCAAACGGTTGCCGTCTTATCGCCACAAGCCATATTTACGTAATTACTCGTATTGGGGGAATATACCGCAAAGAAAGCGTTTACACCAAGTTGATACTTGATGGGAAATACGATTTTCGATACGCCAGCCAAGTCATAGCTTTCAATATTAAACGCCAAATAATTTTCCGTTGCAGTTAAAGGAACCGCAGAAAGTTTTGCACAACCATTTTCGCCAGGTGCGGAATCTTCGTCCGTATATTCAACGTCACAATACAAAGTTTTAAGTTTATTACCCGTGAAATAATCTGCGCTTACGCCGTTTGCTACAAGCAAGTTTTCGGGAAGTTCAGGGATTTCGGGATCTACGGGTTCTTCCACTGCGGGAGGAATAGGCAATTCATAATAGATGTTGGAAATGTAAATGATAGGTTGACTTTCGCTATCCCATCCATAACCTGCAAGCGAAGAGCAGAATTGCACACGAATATCCGAGCCACTGATTGCTGCACCGTCAGGTCTGCAACAATATGCGTCAATTCTCTGCCATTCATTAGAGGGTTCGATCACATAATCCATAACCCCTGTTGCATTTTGTTCATATTTCTTGCCATTATACCAATAGTTACCATAGAGCCAAGTGCTAGCCGAATACATTTGAAGACCTAACGTCGTTTGGCTGGGATTCTTGATATAGAAGGTAATCCAACCTTTGCTTGCAATAGCGGTGCTTTCCAAACGAATATTGAAGTTACCAGGTTCCCCATTTGCACTATTATCCAACTTCATTGCGCCCAATTCACCAGGAGCTGCTTCTTCCGTCGTATAGCTAAATACAGGGTTACCAAAGCTAAGAGCCGCGTTGTTTACGTTGTCAGCCGAAAGGCCACTGCCCAACAATACGTTTGCGGAATGGATAAGAATGTTCTTCGTTGCGCTGTCCACGACTTCACCGTTTACCATCGCTTTTGCCGTGTATACGTACGTACCTGCTACACCATTCGTTGCATACGTCATATCCGAAAGAAGTTCCGTTGTTTCGCCTGCGGGATTTGTTACCGTATAAACTACCGTTGCACCGCTGATTGCACAAGATGCTGCGGGTAAAGTTACGTAGCCGTTGCCGTCATATTGATAATACACTGCCGTAGAGAGTGCAAATGCGCCACTTACGGAAATCGTATAATCCTTCGTGCCTACTACTTCGCCGCGCCAATACGTCGTAATCGTGTAGGTGTATTCGCCTTCTGCATCGGGCGTGAATGCGAAAGGTTCAGAAGCGGATTTTACAACTTCGCTACCCTTCTTCATTTCATACTTGAATGTATGTCTATTATCCGTAGAAGATGCCGTTGCAAGGCCAACAGGCAACGTTGCAACTCCTGTGCTTTGATGATTGCTTTCATCATAGCTTACGCCGTTCATGCCGTGCGTTGCTTCTACGTAAATATTCGACATATAAACGCCGAATTTACCTTCGCCTTCCCACTTCCAACCGTCGGGATTTACAATACGAAGTTCTGCTTGCGATGTCGTGGGTTCGAACGTAGACATACTACCAAACGTGCCATCGAAACCAGGCGACAACGTCAAGGATACTTTTTGCCAACCTGCATTTGCGGAAATATCTGCCATATTCGAACATACGGAAAGGCCCATATTTGCCCAATAGCCGCTGTTATTGAAGAAATATGCTTGCAATGCGATACCCGTGGGGTTATATACATAGAAATATACCGTTGACTGAACGGGAAGATTTGCTACGTTTTTCAACAAAATTTGAAGATGACCGCTGCTCAACGCTTCTGCTTTCAATGCGCCAAGGCCGTTGAAGGATTGTTCCGTCGTATAGCCATAGTCATAACCAGCATCGTCTAATACGAAGTTCATCGCATCTTTATCATTGTTGCGGTTTACCATCCACATATAAACGTCGTCCTGTACGGTGAAGGGATAGTCTTTCACGCCTGCGCTTTCCGTGCCACGTTTTGCGCTTACCGTCAACGTGAAGAAGGTTTCCATGCCAGGAACGAACTTGAACGTATCGCCGTCATCCGTCATTGCAACCGCTTCCCCTGCACTATTCTTCAACGCATATTCAAAAGTGATATTTTGTTGATTGCTTGTAAGTACAGCTTTCTTGAACGAAAGGGTGGTTTCATACGACATATCGGAAACATTCAGGCTGTATTTTGCGTCTTCTGCGTCCGTAATCGAAAGGGTGATTTCATCGTAACCTGCGCTCGTTACCACCAACAACGTGTAATTACCCAAATCCTTACCCATAATGAAATCTTCACTAAACGTAAGATAACCGTTTGCATACGAGTAATCGTTGGAAGTGAGTTCTGCGCCGTCCATAATAATCTTACTGAGCTGAACGCCTTCATAGACGGTTACTTCTTCAATATCTACAAGGTCGATAGAAATATCTGCGAGCGCGGGTTTGTCCGCATCCGATACTACAACATTGCAGGTATATTCTGCTGTATTGCCTACTGCGTCCGTTGCAGAGAATTTCACACTGTGCGTGCCATATTCAATATAGCCGTATGCATTTGCGGAAATCCCTTCCACTACCGTCACCGACAAATCTTTGCCGAAATAGTCTTTTGCTGTTACGGCTTTCTTCAACGTTACGGCATTTTGCGCATCTTGATATGTAATCGTTGCGTTCGTTTCCGTAAACGTGGGATTGCCGTAAACATAAACGGTAATCGTTTCTTCATGGTCGTCCACGGTATATTTTACCGTATACTGACCTGCCGTACCGAATACAACAGCCGAAGCATCTACGTTGAACGTAGTTTCTTCAAGATTCTTGTACGCCTTTACCCCTGCGGTGAAGTCATAGCTGGTTGCCGACAAAGAAAGATTTACGTCTTGAAGACCTTCAAATTCGTAAATGTTTTCTTCGGGAATGTTAGGTACATCGCTGGACTGCGAAGAATCCGATGCGTTGTTACTTACAAACAAATCACAACCTGTTGCGGCGCATGAAAGTGCTGCAAGTGAACAAACAACCAAAAGTGCTTTTAACAATTTGTTTTGTTTCATCATTACACCTCTATATATTTTTAGCTTTCGCTTACCTATATTCTAATATAGAATTTTTACCTTTTCAACTCAAAAAAAATATTCTTTTTCTCAAAAATAGTAAACTTTTCGCTCTTTCGATACTTTTTGAACTTATTTAACGTTTTTTCTCTCAAAAGTTGATATTTTATATTAATTTTTGCGCTGTTTCAACTCAAAAAAAAAACATTTTTTTCATAAATAATAAACTTTTAATATTTTTGCGAAAATCCCACAAAAAATTGTCAAATAACACGCAACGAAACAAAAATGAGCCCCGACGATACAGGGCCCATAATCCTTATTAATTCGCAAATATTTTCATTATTGTTTCCGTTCGGGCG
>SVHQ01000126.1 GCA_015055785.1 Clostridiales bacterium
GATTTGGACGAGGAATTGTGGAAGCTGGGCGTACTCGCCAAAACAGAACACAACGAAGCCGCACCCGCACAGCACGAGCTTGCGCCTATTTTCGCCACGACTAACATCGCCGCCGACCACAATCAGTTGACAATGGAAATTATGCAAAAAACGGCAAAGAAACACGACCTTGTTTGTCTGTTACACGAAAAGCCTTTCCATGGCGTAAATGGTAGCGGTAAACATAACAACTGGTCGATTTCCACTAACACGGGCGTAAATTTGTTCGAACCAGGCGATACTCCCTCTGAAAACGCACAGTTTTTATTATTCCTCTGCGCGATGTTAAAAGCTGTAGATGATTATCAAGATTTGCTGCGTATTTCCGTGGCTTCCGCCGGCAACGACCACCGTCTTGGCGCGCACGAAGCTCCTCCTGCCGTTGTTTCTATTTTCCTCGGTGCGGAGCTTACAGAAATCCTTGAATCGATTGAAAAAGACGTAGCATACGACGCAAAAGAAAAAGAACTGCTTCGTATCGGCGTACACACGCTGCCAAAATTCCCGAAAGATACAACGGATAGAAACCGCACTTCGCCATTTGCTTTCACGGGGAATAAATTTGAATTCCGTATGCTTGGTTCGGCGGCTTCCGTTTCCGACACCAACGTGGCTTTGAATACTGCCGCAGCGGAAATTTTGCGACAATTCGCCGATGAATTGGAAAATGCAGACAATTTTAAAACGGCTTTACACGACCTCATCAGACGCGTCATCAAAAACCACAAACGTATTATTTTCAACGGAAACGGCTATGATGAAAAATGGCTGGCGGAAGCGGAAAAACGCGGTCTTCTCAACTTGCAATCCACCCCCGATGCGATGCCCTATTTCATTTCCGAAAAGAACATTTCTCTGTTCACATCGCACAAGGTGTACACCGAACGAGAAATCCGCTCCCGTTATGAAATTTTCCTCGAAAGTTATTGCAAAATCATCAATATCGAGGCAAAAACCATGCTGGACATGGCGCGAAAGGAAATTTTGCCTGCCGTCAGCGAATACAGCCAAGTGCTCGGCAATACCATTCTTTCCAAAAGAGCGGTGTCGGCAACGCTCGATTGTTCGTATGAAGAAGATATGCTCAGCAATATCTCTACCCTCACCGCTAAGGCGTATAAGACGTTAAAAGAATTGGAAAAAGCTTTGGAAAGCTCGAAAAAAATCACGGATATCACCAAGCGTTCGGTGTATTACAAAGACAAAGTGTTAAAGAAAATGACCACCTTGCGCAGTGCGGCTGATAGCTTAGAAGATCTTGTTTCCGCAGACTACTGGCCGTTCCCTACTTACGGTGATTTGCTCTTTGGCGTGTAAACACACCGAAATTTACAAGGAAGTATGATTATGTTTGACGTAAAAAAAACAACCGAAGCCGCCATTCAATGGATTCGCGATTGGTTTGAAGTAAACGGAAAAGACTGTAACGCCGTGATTGGTATTTCAGGCGGTAAGGATTCGAGTATCGTTGCGGCACTTTGCGTGAAAGCGCTTGGGAAAGACCGCGTTATCGGCGTCTTGATGCCCAATGGTGAACAGAGCGATATCGATTGCTCAAAACAACTCGTCGCACACCTGGGTATCCCTTATTACATTTGCAATATCAAAAATAGCGTGGATGGCGTGTTGGAATCTTTACAAAATGCAGGTGTGGAAATCAGCCGTCAAACGATGGTGAATTTGCCCCCCCGTATTCGTATGTCCACCCTTTACGCCCTCTCTCAATCGATGAATGGGCGCGTGGCGAATACTTGTAATCTTTCCGAAGACTGGGTGGGCTATTCCACTCGCTACGGCGATGCCGCGGGTGATTTCGCCCCCCTTGGGAAACTGACCGTGCAAGAAGTGAAAGCAATTGGTGCTTATTTGGATTTACCGAAAAATTTGGTAGAAAAAGTACCATCCGATGGTTTAACCAACAAAACAGACGAAGATAATCTTGGGTTTACCTACGCTGTTTTGGATAAGTATATCCGCACGGGTGTATGCGAGGACGAGGACACAAAGACGCGTATCGATCGTCTGCACGTTATGAATGAATTTAAATTAAAGCCTATCCCTTGTTTTGAATATATTCCCGAATGATTTGTAGTACGTAAAAAATCAAAAAAGGTCTGCATTGATTCCATTAATAAAAAATAAGAGCCGTTCTTCAAAGAACAGCTCTTTTTTTGCGCTAAATTTATATGAAATTATGCATTATTTTTCTTTAGCATGGAAGATAAGACCGATTGTTCCAGGTCCACAATGCGCACCAATAACAGGACCAACGGGCTGAATCTGAATATCTACCTCGCCAAATTCCGCGCGTATGGAAGCCGCAAATGATTCCGCCTCCGCTTCTACATCAGCGTGCATGATGAATATTTTATATTTATCCAGCTCCGTGCTCTTCGCTTTCATGTATCCAAGCAAGGTAGATAAGGCTTTTCTGAAGCCTTTTGCTTTTTCTATATTTAAAATTTTGCCTTCTTCATTGAAATATAAAATCGGCTTTATATTCAAAAGATTTCCCAGCACTTTGGAAACGCCAGATACTCTGCCGCCACGATATAAATAGGTCAAATCATTCACAACAAAATAAGTAGCCGTATGTTCGATTAAATCGTCTAAATACGTGTCCAACTCGTCCATGGTAGCCCCATTTTTATATTGCAACGCTCCGTAATAAGTAATAAAACCGCTCCCTAAGGAAATGAGTTTACTGTCCTTAAAACGAATTTCTCTTTCGGGATATTTCTCCTTAAGCTGTGCGATAACATTCTTCATTGCATTAAAAGTGCCGCTCATTTGATGAGAAAAAGTGATATAATAAATATCCTCACCACGCGCTAAAATCGGTTCGAAATACTCGGTATAAGCGTACTCGTTAAGGGCTGCCGTTTTGGGCGTTGCCCCATCGCGCATAGCATCAAAGAAGCCCTTGAAATCATGATTCTCGCCCAAATCATAGAAAAGTTCTTCATCATTCATAATATAGGGCATACGAATGACGTTTAATCCCAGCTCTTTAACCACTGTGTGCCAAAGCTCACAGTTTGAATCGCAAAATAACTGATACATTGTTTTCTCCTATGGCATTTCTGCCCGTTTCTGCTTTGCCGTCTGTTTATAAGGGGAATGTCAACGGCAATGAACTCCATAAATCTGTAAAAACATAAATGTTGATAACTCAACAATTGTATTATATCATAAAAACAATTTGAAGTCAATAGTTGACAGAGGATTTATCGAGTTTTAGCGTTAAAAAAGTTAAAATACTTTACAAATTCGCTTTAAAAGAGCAGTTTTCACATAAAAATACAGGCAATTTGTCTATATTTGCCTGCATTTTCTATTTTTATCCCAGTAATATATCCATCGCTAACATAAAGCAAAAACCCACCAAAAGCGCATACGTTGCGCCGCGTTCTCCACCGTGCGCATGCGTTTCTGGTATCATTTCATCACTAATAACGTATAGCATCGTGCCGCCTGCAAACGCTAGCGCAAAAGGCAATACCGCCGAAGAAATGCTGACTGCAAAATACCCGATAAGCGTGCCCACCACTTCCACCAAACCAGTAATCAATGCGCAAAGGAAGGTCTTTTTTTTCGTGACACCAGCCGCGAGCATCGGCCCTATAATCACCATACCTTCAGGGATATTCTGTAATGCAATCCCCCCTGCTATCGTTAAGGCGTGCGCGGCGTTGCCAGAGCCAAAACCCACACCAGCCGCCAAGCCCTCAGGTAGATTATGAATAGCAATCGCCATAACAAACAGCAAAACCTTACTAAGATTTGCATTGTTGTGCTCTTCTATTTCCGATCCCATCAATCTATGCAAATGCGGCACCGCTTTATCCGCAAGATTCAAACTCAGCGCACCGACAAAAATCCCGAGAATCGTGATGAGTAATCCCCATTTTCCGCCATATTCCACAGCAGGCAGAATAAGCCCCAACACCGCCGCCGCAAGCATGACCCCTGCCGCAAACGACAATACGATATCGGAAAATTTGTGCGATATATTTTTAAAAAGAAAACCAATTGCTGCGCCAATCACGGTAGCACCGCCAACGCCGAGCGCTGTTAATAATACCAACTCCATAAAATTACCCCCATATGGATATATAGGCATTATAGCAGTTTTTTACAAAAAAGTCAACGGGTGAGAGAAGCAAAAATCGCCCCTCAAAGAGAAGCGACTTTTTTAATGAATGAATTAGTCAAATTTATCTTCAGGCAATTCCACCCTGCCAATTTTTAGCCTCTTTTCACGACAAAATAATCCTCGCCGTCAATTGTTTCAAAAGCGTAATCGGTAGCACCGACCCCACTCAAACCGTACGCAAGGCCTTTATTTTCCTCATTACCAACCAATGCGTTCATAATGGTCGTACCCACGTACACGTTCCAAGTTTCCACAGGATCCACTTTAAAGATCACGCCAAGCGCGCGGAAAAGCTCTTCCGTATCCTCTGCCGTCAAGTTATTAATCTTCAACGCTTCATGTTTCACGTCATAGGAGAAAGGAGTTCCATCATGCGTCACAAGCACCGTCGAGGACACGTACATAGTGTCGGGTACGAGCGAAGTGATGTATTGAATAATCTGATTATCCGAAACTTTTTTCAACGGCGTCATATCCACCGAAATCACCACGTTGAAATGTACGCTGGGCCCCGATATATCATAAAAATCCACTTGCTTAAGCGCAACGTTTACCTTTTCGCCGCCAAAATCGACTTTTCCCTCGATTTCCTGCTCGACAACTTCCTGCGCAACCGCGCAAACCTGCTTATCCGTTAATTTGATAACGTCGGTCAATGTGGAAATTTCCCCGTCGAAATTTATCGTATAGCCGTCCTCTTCCGTATAGGTGATAAAGCCGTCTACTGAATTATTTACAATCGTCTGCACGTCCACCATATCATCCGCGGAATACGCATTGGGGCATAATTCTGCTTCGTTGGTAGGTTCCTGCAAGGTTTTTAACGCCTTTGCCGTTTTTAAAATATCAATTCCGTATGTATTTTTTACGTACATATAACCGCCAACGCCCACAGCACCGACTGCAACAATCACGAAAAATACCAAACTGAATATAAAACCAAAAAGTTTTTTCATGTTGAATCCCTCCTATTTCTTATTCATATTATACCATATTTTTTTTAATAAAGCAACAACAATCTACGCTTGTTTATATTTTTCCAAAAAAATACGGCAGTAATTTCTACCGCCGTTTCCTCTTAAATTTCTTGATTTTTAATTGATTTTTTATCCTTAAAATATCGCATAATCACCAAAATAACGATTACACCAATCATCGGAAAAATAGCACTGACAAGCATACTCGTTTTCATGCCAAGCTGTCTTGCCGCTTCCATGGTCATGCCTGCCGCCTCCGCATTATGGGAAACACCGTCAATGATAATCCCCATCAACTGCGGCGCAAAAGACGAACCCAAATCACCGCCTGCCGCCATTAATGCATACGCGGTCACGCCAGGGGCGGGGATTTTTTCTTCCATCATAATCAGTGTGCCGGGCCAGAGCATGGA
>SVHQ01000127.1 GCA_015055785.1 Clostridiales bacterium
GTTAAATCTTGCTCCAAACATAGTCCACGAACGCCTGCCAATTCAGCCGTACCTGGGCATAAACATCTATCTTTTTACTGCCTTTAATTTCCACGTGGCTGGCATAAGGATATCATTTAGACAAATGTGCTAACTTATGTGGTTGAGGCGACGGGACTTGAACCCACGACCTTTTGGTCCCTAAGGCATAATAGAAAGTTTTTTATTTACTTTCCTAGCATTTCCAAGTCTTTCGTGTCCGCAACCGATGCTTTCCTGTACTCTTGTTCGCACTGTTTCCACGTAGTCCAAATCCGTAAATGGTCAAACATGTGGTCGTTCCGTTTTCACGTCAAAAACGGTTGTAAAAAATCGAAAACGACATACCCATGTACGTATTGATTCGTGTGCAGTTAGTATAGCACACCTTTCCGAAAAAGTCAAATACTTTGCCGATTTTCTTTCCGCAAGCCTCTTAAAGTGCAGTTTTGTTTTTCAATCCTGCACTTTAAAATTGCACTTAAAAAATATGAGCGATTTTTCCTTTCACTATGCAAAATTTGATACGCAGTAAACAAAGAAAAGGGATTATGCTAAATTAGCTCAAGTCTAATCGATGATCACATCATAAATTCGGCTTGGTCAACAACGCGAGAAATAGCTTCTTCCGTGAAATCGGGCGGATAATTGTATTTCTTCAATAAACGTTTAATTTGCATACGCATTTTAGCGCGCGTATCTTTCTTTTTTGACCAGTCGACGGTTGCATATTCTTCAACAATTTCTTTCAATTCAATTGCCATAATACGCAAAATATCGTCGGACATCAATTCGACTGCGCTCTTATTTGCCACTAATGCGTCATAGAAAGCACGCTCACGTCCCGAAAGATTATTTTTCTTTGCGTAGGATTCTGACTCCACCATTTCTTGCGAGAATGCAATCAAGCCGACAATCGTCAAATCGGTTTTCAAATCGTCTTCACGCGTATTGTACGCTTCTAAAAGTTTGCGTAAACGTTCGCTATATTCCTTGGCTTTCACAAGGTTATAACCGCGATATTCACGCACAGCTTCTTTTAACAATCGTTCCATTATCTTGATAAATACGTGCGGTGGATTCGATTGACGGAGCTTTTCAACTTTTTCTTCGCTCAACAAATCCCAAATATCACGATTTTCTTCGGTATCTTCTACCTTAGTGAGAATTTCCACCTCATCACCCTTAATAGCTTCTGCTATCAAACGCGTAACGTGTTCGTTTATCTTATCGGGGGTAATATGGTCGGGCAATGCGCCACGTTCAATTTTTTGGATAAAATGGCGAACCGCAAGGTAATATAAAACCTTCTTTTTATAATCTTCATCCAATGCGCCAAGGGCAACAACGTAAGCGTCTTTTAATTGCTTTGTAATCTGCAAAAACGCTTTCTTCAAATCGTCGGTAGAGAATACGAAATCCGCGCCGTTTTGAATCGCTTGTAATCTGATGGCGTGAGAACCGCCGAAGAACCCTTTTTTCTCAACCTTGTAGAATAATTCGTCAAGGATAGAAAGCTTTTCGTCCAAAATGGATTTAGCCGCTTCTTGAATATCCTTCAAATTCAATTCTTTGTCGCGCGCTGTATAAATATTCAACGCTTCTTCTAAATAGCGTTTAATCCCCAAATAATCGACGATTAAGCCGCTTTCTTTCCCTGCGTGAACACGGTTTACACGGGCGATAGCTTGCATAAGATTATGACCTTTCATCATCTTGTCGATATACATCACGTCAAGGTCGGTAACGTCAAAACCCGTCAGCCACATATCCACAACGATGGCGATTTTTATACTGCCGTCTTTGCGCTTAAATTCTTTCGCGGCGTTTTCTCTATGCGCCTTATCCTTAAAAAGTTTTCTTTCTTCTTCCGTGTCTTTGTTACTTTCAGTAACAACAAGCGCAATTTTCTCTTTTAATTCGGGAGCAAGTTCGGCCAAAATATTGTAAAGCTTTGCCGCAATTTTACGCGACATACAAACAATCATCGCCTTGCCGCTTAAAATATTTTTACGTTCGTTATAATGCGCTAAAATATCCGTAGCAAGTAAGCGTAAACGGTCTTTATCGCCGACAATCAATTCCATAGAAGTCAATTTTGACTTCGATTCTTCGATAATATCATCGGAAACGCCATCCGCCGCCAAACCTGCGTAATAATCGTCAATTTCTTTCAGTTTTCCATCATCAAGCCAAACCTTTGCTAAACGGCTTTCATAGAAAATTTTAACCGTTGCGCCGTCTTCAACCGCTTGCGTCATATCGTAGGTATCGACGGTTTCCCCGAAGATTGCCGACGTAGAGTGATCTCCTGTTTCAACGGGAGTACCCGTAAATCCGATATACGTAGCTTCAGGTAACGCGTCGCGGATATATTTAGCGTAACCATATTTAGAGAAGGATTGATACGTACCATTAGGATTTTCTTTTACAATAATTTTTTCGTCAATACCATAATGCGAACGGTGCGCTTCGTCAGAAATAACGACAATATTTGTCCTTGCATTAGGAACAATACGCGCCTTATCAAATTTTTGCAAAGTGGTGAAAATAATACCGCCTTCACGTACCTCTCCGATTTTCTTCAACAAATCTTCTCGTGATTCAACTTGTACGGGGCGAGTACGCAAAAATTCCGACGCGTTGGAAAACGTCGTAAACAACTGATTGTCAAGGTCGTTTCTATCCGTCAACACAACAACGGTTGGATTCTTCATTTCCAAATCGGCAATCAATTTATGCGCGAGCATAACCATTGAAAACGATTTACCGCTACCCTGCGTATGCCAAACAATACCAGCTTTACCATCGCCTTGCGGTTTGACATGCGTTTTAATGCTGTCATACGCTTTTTTAACACCAAAATATTGATGATATTGCGCAAGTATCTTGATAGGACGTTCTTTGTCCTTATTCATAAAAAACACGTGATTTTTGATAACGTCCAAAAGGCGTGCAGGTTTAAACAAACCTTCCAACATCACGTCCAATTTATATGCGTAATTCTTTTTATAACCAAGCTCGCCCTCAACACTTTTCCATTCGTTATAACGCGTAATATCGCTCGTTAACGTGCCGACCTTATTATTCGCGCCATCGCTAATAACGAGAAATGCGTTGTAATTAAAAAGCGTAGGAATATCAAAACGATAACCGTCAGCTTCGCCGTTACCGCCTAATTGTTCGTAAGCCCTTTCAATAAAGGTATCTTCGCTATATTCGATGGACTTTAATTCAAATACAATAAGCGGAATCCCATTGACAAACAAAATTACATCGGGAATACGCAAGTTGCGGCTTTCTTTGAATTTTAATTGATTTGCTACTTGGAAAACGTTATTTTCTACGTTCTCAAAATCAATAAAGCGCACAAGAGGGTTTACGTCGCTTTCATAATCTTCAATTTGAATACCGTCAACCAACCAATTATGTACGATATGATTGCGCTCAAAAAGAGAAGGATTGTCTACATTTTTCAAGAAGTTGATAGCCTGTTCCAACGCGGAAACTTTTACTCCTGCGTTAATCACCATCAATCTTTCCAACAACAATTCTTCGTTGATAAAGCTATCCAATTTTCGATTAAGCATCCAATTATCCGTTTCAACGGCATAATCGTAGCCTAATCCCTGCAACCTTTCGATAATCGCATATTCAAGGCTTGATTCTGTAAACTTGATTTCACTCATAATAAAACCCTCGCTTTATTTATTATATCACATAAAAATTAAAAAGACAAGAGTTTTCCATTTCTTCCCACTTACGCAGTACATATTTGCAATAAAAACATTGATTTTTTCAGCGAAAGATGATATAATAATTACAGTACAACTTCCGATAGTTTTTTGCTATGGGAACATTGGAGAAGATTATGGCGAAAGAAAAAGTAGAAAAAACGCAATCTCTTGAAAAAACTTTGTGGGCTGCGGCCGATAAATTGATTGGCGCAGTAATGCCTCACGATTATATGAAAATGGTTCTTGGACTTATTTTCTTGAAATACGTTTCCGACCGTTTTGACGCTAAATACAAACAGCTTGTAGAAGACGGCGACGGCTTTGAAGAAGAAAAGGACGCATACGCAGAAGATAATGTATTTTGGATCCCCGAAACCAGCCGTTGGACGTATATTAAACAATATGTGAAGAGTGAAACTATTGGTACGATTCTTGACCAAGCTCTTATTGACATTGAAAAAGAAAACGACGAATTGCGCGGTATTCTTCCTAAAGTGTATTCCAAAGGCGACGTTGATAAAAGACGTTTAGGCGAACTTGTTGACCTTTTCTCGAATAATCTTGCTACCGAAAATATGACGGGCGATTTATTCGGTAAGTGCTATGAATATTTCCTTGGCGAATTTTCTAAAAAATTCGGTCAAAAAGGCGGTGAATTCTATACGCCCCGTTGTGTTGTTGACTTAATCGTCAATATGATTCAACCGTTTAATGGTCGCGTGTACGATCCCTGCTGTGGTTCGGGCGGTATGTTCTCTCAATCCGCAAACTTTATCAAACAACATCAGGGCAACATCAACAATATTTCCGTTTATGGACAAGAACTCAACCCCGATACGTGGCGAATGGCAAAAATGAACCTTGCAATTCGTGGTATTACGGCGGACTTGGGCGATAGCCACGGCGACACGTTCCATAACGATAAACACAAAACTTTACGCGCAGATTTCATTATGGCAAATCCGCCATTCAATATCAGCGATTACGGTCAACCTTCCCTTTTGGAAGATCCCCGTTGGATTTATGATATTCCTCCGCAGGGGAACGCAAACTATGCGTGGATTCAACACATGTTGAGCAAACTCTCGCCGAACGGCGTTGCAGGTTTTGTTTTAGCAAATGGTTCGCTTTCCACTTCGGCAAAGCAGGAATATAATATCCGTAAAGCTATGTTGGAAGAAGGTGTTGTTGATTGTATTATCGCGTTGCCCACCAACCTTTTCAGCACCGTAACAATCCCTGCTTGCCTTTGGTTCTTGCGTAAAAACCATCAAAACAAGGGCAAAACGTTGTTTATTGACTGCCGTGAAAACGGTATTATGATCGACCGCAAAATCCGCGAGTTGACCTATAACGACGTTACCGTAGGACATCAAGACAACGAAGATTTAATCGAAAAAGTAAAAGCGTATAATCTTGCGAAGTACGGCAATGAAAACAAAGGCGACATTGAAAGTATCGCGTCGGTATATCACGCTTGGCTGAAAGGCGAAGGCTATGAAGACGTGAAAGGTTTCTGCAAATCTGCGACGATAGAAGAAATCCGCGAAGCAGATTATTCACTTGTTCCCGGCAGATACGTAGGCATTGATGATAGCGGTAAAATGTCCGAGGAAGAAGTGAAAGCCGAAATCGCGCGCGTTAAAGGCGAATTGAAAGAGCTTTTCGCAAAAGGCAAAGAATTAGACGAAAAAATCCAAGCAATTCTCGACAGCGAAGATTAACACACGGTATCAACTATGTAAAGTTGTTCTTCTA
>SVHQ01000128.1 GCA_015055785.1 Clostridiales bacterium
GGATATTTTCTCGCGCGTGAATTGCAAATAATTCAGCCGTGGCTTTTATGTTTTTCGGCAGGAGCAATGCTGTTTGTGGTGGCAGAAGAATTATTGCCTGCGACAGAGGACGAAAATTGCCGCCGTAAAACAACTTGGGGTTTTATGATAGGCTTTACGTTGATGATGTTTTTAGACGTAATTTTAGGATAAGAAATTAAAGGTATAATTTTCATAAAAAGCATTGACGAATGAAAAAAAATATGTTATAATGATTTTGTCTATGCGACTATGTGCGTTTGGATAATATGGTTATAGTAGGTAAGAAAAGATGAAAAAGATGAAAAAATTTCTCGTTGCATTCTTAAGTATGTTTTTAGTTGTCGGTGCATTAGGCAGCTGTGACATGTTAGATTCGTTTGGCAGCTTATTTGACAGCATTTCCGAATCGACAACGGGCGACGAGGAGAAAAAAGAAACCTACACGATTACGTTTAAACAGTCGGGTGAGGTGGACGTTACGAAAGAGGTTAAAAAGGGTGAGGATTTAACGGCTATTCCTACGCCTGCTGAAAAGACTGGTTATGACGTGGATACAAAATGGTATGCCGACGAAGCTTGCACAACGGAAGCAACGTTTACGAATATTCAAGCGAATGCTACTGTTTACGCAAAAGAAACACCGAAAACCTATACGATTACGTACGAATTAAACAACAACGGTTCCTTTGCGGATGGTGTTGCGTCTACGCAAACGGTAACCTTTGATGCAGATTATACATTGTTGACGAAAGAGGATGTGACCCGTGAAGATTGGGAGTTTAATTTCTGGGTAGATAGCGAAAATAAAACCGTTGCAGACAGCGGAAAGTGGACGATTGCCCAAGATGTTACCTTGTATCCGAATTGGACAGACAAGCGTCCTACGTTTACAGTAACATTCACTGACGGCACGCGAGTAACGAATGTCGAAGTAAAGAAAGGCGAATCAGTTCCCGCGGATAAGATTCCTGAATTTGTAGGTCAGATGGGTTATACGCCTACGTGGAATAAAACGGGGGACGAACTTACAAATATCCAAGGTAATATAGAAGTAACGGCTGAATATACAGCCAATACATATAAGGTAACGTATGATGCTGATGGTTTTGATATTGACGGTAAGACGGTGCAATTGACGTATAATGCAGAGTGTACCGCATTGGATATGTCTTTAACTAGCGAAACGCAGAAATTCCTTGGTTGGGAGTACAATGGTGTAACGTATACGCCTGAAATTAAATGGAACGTAGCAAAGGATGTAACGTTAACGGCAAAATGGGCGGATAAAGATAAATTTGTTATAACCTTTAAAAATACAGACAATACGACGACGATGGAAGTGCTTGAAGGCAATACTTTGACGAATATTCCTACGCCTGCAGCAAAGACGGGTTATGACGTGGATACAAAATGGTATGCAGACGAAGCTTGTACAGAGATAGCAACGTTTACGAATATAACGGAAGGCTTTACGGTTTATGCAAAAGCAACGCCTAAAAATTATACGATTACGTACGTATTAAATGGCGGTTATTTTGAAGACGGTGTTGCGTCAACGCAAACGGTCACCTTTGATGAAAATTATACGTTGGCAACGCCTAAGCATGAAAAGACCTATATGCATTTTGATGGTTGGAAGAATGCTGAAGGAAATATAATCACGAACGGCATTTGGAAAACCGATGCAGATATTCAATTAACGGCAGAATGGAAAGATACGCGTGAAGTATTTACGATTACCTTTGTGCAGGCTGGTCAAGAAGCTAAGAAGTTTACGGTAAAAGCAGGTGAATCTTTCACGGATATTCCGAAGCCTGCAACAAAGACTGGTTACAATGTTGTATGGGATAAGACGGAATTCTCGAACGTAACGGAAGACATTACGGTTAATGCAGTCGAAACCGCGAAAACCTACACAATAACATTGGATGCAGGTGATGGTGAAGTTTCACAAACAACGATTACAGTTACATACGGAGAAACTTATGAATTGCCCACGCCTACAATTGAGGACAAAGATAAAGAATTTGACGGTTGGGTCTACAATGAAACGCAAAAACTTCCAACGAAGGGTACTTGGAAGCTTGACTTAGACAATATCACATTGAAAGCAGTTTGGAAAGAAGTCGGTTGGACTGCGAATTATTAATTGTAAATATTGAAAAAGCAACTTCTCGAAAGAGGAGTTGTTTTTTTACGCAAGGAAAATTTATGAAAATATCAAAAGAAAGCCTAAAACGCTTGTGTTTCTTTGCTTAAAATTGTATAATAATTTTGTATGTATATTTCTAACGGAAGGTAAAGACATGAAAAACGTATGGGCAAAAATTAGGGAATTTTTCGAGAGATTTTCCTTTATGAAATGGCTTGTGCCGCTTTTGGTCGTTGTTATTGTAGCAACGCCTATTGCAATCTCGATGATTCCGCATGAAAATCCGCAGTCGAACGCAACGTCCTCTGAAGAGGGAACAACGGATTTGCCTGATGTTGATATTGACGAACTTATAAAAAAGAACAACGTTGCTACGTTGATGAAAGACAACAAAACCATGCTCGTTACCTTTACAAATCGTGACAGCCGGGAAAAAGACGAATCGCAAGACTTTTGGTTTTATAGCTATGTCAACGGTGAATTGTGGGTGGATTACCGCAATAAATCGGGCGACGGTAAAACGTTAAAAAGCGGTACGTATTGCCCTGGCGTATATTACGGCATAGAGAACGAAGAAACCTACGTACAGTTTACGCCTCAAGAAGACCACAATGCTTTCGTGACATCGTTTGTAGCGTTGGAAATTCCCGAAAACGTGCAACGCGACAATTTTAATTTGGTGGATGATGAACTTATTTTAAGAACGTCGGTTGAAAGTGAAGATGGATACCGCTACTCATGGGTATATCGTTTTAATGCAGAAACGTTAGAATTAAATAAAGCGATGTCGCTTGTTTACAGAAGCAACGGTTCTTTTGTAAAATCCTTTGAATTTACTTATAAAAAAGGTGAAACGGTAGATTGGGCGCGTGTGGCGTATGAAGAAATCACTTCGCCAAAAGAAGAGGAAGTTGCCAACGTTTCCGTGAAATACGTTGCAGATGGAAGTGTGACGCATAGCCGTAATTTTACCATATCCAAAACGAAAAATCTATACGCAAAGGATATTTTAAATAACATCGATTATTGTGTTTATGCCGATGCTGCATGCACGCAAGTGCTTTGCGATTTAAGCGACGTGGCTACCGATATGGCGACAGTATACGTTAGCGAAGCGAAAGAGGACGATATCGCAACGCGAGATTTAAAAATTGCAAAAAGAGATAACGCGCTTTCGTCGGTAATGGCGGAACACGGCAAATATTTAGTACGCTATACGTCTTACAGTAAAAATAAAGAAAAACAGAGCGAGCAATACTGGTATTATAATGCCAATCTCGCGGAAACAGCCGATGCGCAAGACGGCAAAATGACGTTGGATTATTTGGAAAGAGACGAAAATAATACAGTGCTGAAAGTTGTCAATTTCCGTGACAGTGCATTCTACACTTGGTACTTGGACGGTACGAGTGCAGGAAAACGTGAATTTGCTTTCGTATTAGATGCTGATTATGAAAACGTTTTATACGCTTACGGTAGAAACAGCATGGGCGAACAAACAATCAAAACGCCTTTGACGGAAACGGCAGGTAAATACCTTTTAACGACCACGCGAAAAGAAACTGTGCAAGGCTATAAAACTTCCGATTGGCTGTACACCTTTAAAAAATTAGGTGGAAAACTTGTATTACAGTCCATTCAAATCGAATACTATTCTTCGGTAGGGGAATTGGTAGACTATGCGGAAGTAGAAATTGCTTATGCTGCGCAGTGGAAAGCAAATACAACTGCGTATGATAGAATTGCAGGCAACAGCGCAGGTACAAAGATTAAAGGCAATTTGCAAATTGACTTCCACACTCCGAACGTGCGCGTCGTGCCTTATGCTTTAAATAATACGACGTACGTTTCCGTATATCCGAGTGAACTGGGGGCGGGATATACCATGTATCGTCACGACTTGTTGAGTCCGATTTATTACGTTGGCGTTTTAGGACAAGCATTGGATAAAGATATCTATGTGCTTCCTACAAAATCGGCATAAGTTGAAGTAGAAAAAATTGTCAAAAACCCTTGAAAACACTTGCAAAAGTGAAACGGGTATGGTATAATTAAAAAGCTTAATAATGTTTTTAGTTATTGAGAGTGGTGCGAACCACTCTCAATATTGCTATGTAAGGTAGTTTTGAGAACGTATAAGCAACAATGCAAGGAGAATGGCGAATGAAAACCAAACCCATTGAAGAAATACAAAACGCTCTGCAACCGATAGCGGATGAATTGCATATAGAAATTGTAGAAGTGGAGTTAAAACAGGGCAGAGAACCTGCGCTCACCGTATACATTGACACGGAAACGGGCGTAGATTTAAATACGTGTGAAAAATTTCATCGCGCGATAGACCCTGTATTAGATGAGCTTGACCCCACGTTTGGCGCACCGTACACGTTAAACGTTTCCAGCCCGGGTTTAGACAGACCGTTAAAAACAGAGCGTGATTTTAATAAATGTATGGGTCAGAAAGTGGAAATAAAGCTTTTCGCGCCGCTTATGGGCAGGAAATTTTTCGAAGCAACGTTAAAAGGATATGACGGCAATTGCGTATATTTAGAAGAGAAAGGCGAAGAATTGAAATTGGAAAAGGCGAAGATTGCAAAGATTTGCCGCGCGATTGATTTTGACGGTTTGGCTTAATGCAAGCAAAACGCATTGTAGAAATAAGATAAAAAAATTTAGCAAAACATAAAATATAAAAACACGAATCAACAGGAGATTACGAAAATGGAAAACAAGGAGTTTTTTGCAGCGCTTACAGACTTGGTAAGAGAAAAGGGGATCAGCGAGGAATCGTTTATTGAAACGTTTGAAAACGCACTTGCATCTGCTTATAAAAAGCAGTATGACGGCGGCGCGGAAGTAACCGTTTCGCTTGACCCTGAAAAGTGTACCATTGAATATAAAGCGACTCGTTACGTCGTAGAAGAGGTAACGGATAAAGATAAAGAAATTTCCCTTGAAGACGCGCAGGAACTCAATCCCGATTACAAAATCGGCGATACGATTATCAAGACGTTTTTCCCGAAGGATTTCGGCCGTATTGCCGCACAGACCGCTAAACAGGTAATTTTACAAAAATTACACGAAGCGGAACGTGACAACACTTTCTCGGAATTTTCCGATAAAGAAGGCGAGTTGATGGAAGGCGTTATTCGTAAAATTGACGAACGCAAC
>SVHQ01000129.1 GCA_015055785.1 Clostridiales bacterium
GGCTTTTTCGTATGAGCCCCCGCCAAAGAGTTTGTTTTTTGTCAAGTCTTTTATTATAAGGCATCCGTCCTTATCATCTACTTTGAGATTCTTTAAATTGCTTTCTACCGAAAAAGCCTCCAAAAGATTATTTATAAAAGATGGTTGTCTCGTCGGATTTATGCTTATCGGCGAAATTGCAAGAGCTGGTATTTACACGTCCTTCATTCGCGAGAAAACACCTCTTGATTCCGTTAATACACAATTATTAAAAATTTCACCCACTTTATCCGTTTTTGATGTTGAAAATCGTAGAAAAAAACTTGGAGGTATGGTATAATGTTATTATTAAGTGCAAAAGATCTTAATTTTGACGCACTAAACGATATTGTAAGACAAGGCGAAAACGACTGCGTTATTAACGATTGCCTCGGACAACGCTTTATTGCAGCCGGTTTAAGTTCCAAATTTATCACGATAAACGGAACACCGGGAAATGCGCTTGGTGCATATCTTAACGGTGCCGAAATCGTTGTAAACGGTAATGCGCAAGACGCTGTTGGCGACACAATGAACGAAGGTAAAATCGTAATACACGGGAACATTGGCGATGCCGCCGGCTACGCTATGCGTGGCGGAAAAATCTTCATCAAAGGAAATGCCGGATATCGTGCCGGAATTCATATGAAAGCATATAATGATAAGATTCCCGTTATTGTTATCGGCGGTTCGACGGGTAGTTTTTTAGGCGAATATCAAGCCGGTGGCGTAATTATTGCGTTAGGCTTAAATTCCGATAAAGATATTGTAGGCAACTTCCCCTGTACAGGTATGCACGGCGGAACAATGCTTCTCCGTTCGGATTGCAAAAATATCCGATTCCCTAAAAACGTTCATGCCGTTCCTGCGACAAAAGAACAACTTGCGGAATTCATCAATTACATCTCGGAATTTTGCAGCTTGTTCGGCTTCGATTTAAAAGACGTGTTAAACGCCCCTTTTACCATTATTACTCCCGACAGTAAAAATCCATATAAACAAATGTACGTTATGAATTAAAAATAGGTAGGTGCAATATGAAATATTCAAAACAAGAAGTATTACAGTTTGTGAAAGAAGAAGACGTTAAGTTTATACGTCTTGCTTTTTGCGACGTTTTCGGTAAGCAAAAAAACATTTCCATCATGGAAAAAGAATTACAGCGCGCTTTTGAATATGGAATTGCAATAGACGCATCAGCAATAAATGGTTTCGGTGACGAAACACATTCCGATTTGTTTCTTCACCCTGATCCTTCTACTCTCGTCATTTTGCCTTGGCGTCCCGAACACGGCAAAGTTGTACGTATGTATTGCGATATTACCTATCCCGACGGAAAGCCTTTTGAGGGTGATACACGCTCTATTCTAAAAAACGCTATTCGTGAAGCTGAAAACGCAGGGCTTTCTTTTAAGTTTGGGCCTGAAATGGAATTTTATCTTTTCAAATTAAATGAAGACGGATATCCGTCAACCGTAACCTACGACAATGCAGGATATATGGACATCGCGCCTGAAGATAAGGGCGAAAATATTCGACGTGAAATTTGCTTAACATTGGAACAAATGGACATTTATCCTGAAAGTTCACACCATGAAGAAGGACCGGGACAAAACGAAATTGACTTTAAATACGATTCTCCGTTAGAGGCGGCGGATAACGCCATGACGTTTTGTTCTGTGGTAAAAGCAGTTGTGAATAGAAACGGGGTTTCTGCCAACTTTTCTCCAAAGCCTTTAAAAGACGAGCCGGGTAATGGATTTCATATAAACTTTTCTGTAAAAGACAGCAACGGTTCCGACGTGCTTCCACAGGCTATCTCCGGAATACTTAAACACATCGCGGACATGACTTTATTTTTAAATCCGACCGAAAAATCTTACGAAAGATTAGGCAACAATAAAGCACCCGCTTATATTTCTTGGTCTGCACAAAACCGCTCTCAACTAATTCGTATTCCAGCGGCAGTAGGTGAATTCAAACGTGCAGAGCTTCGCTCTCCCGATCCCGCTGCGAATCCGTATCTTGCATTTGCTTTGATGATTTATGCGGCTATTGACGGCATCAAGAAAAAATTAGTATTACCAAAGCCCGCAAATATCAACCTTTATACAGCACCTGAAACAATGCTCCAAAAATTTAAGACGTTACCAACTTCTTTGAAGCAAGCGTCTGAAACAGCACAAAACAGTAAATTTATTAAAAAATATCTTTCCCCCCTAATTATTTCGGCTTATTGCAATGCAGAAAAATAAATCTAATTTGGGAGGAATCAAACGATGCCATTTGAAGAACATGTATATAGCGTTCTCATCGTTTCGGCTGCAAATTCGTTTAACGATAATATCGTAAAACTGTTACCAGGAGCTACTTATTCGCCGATTACTTTTGCTAAAAGCATAAATGAAGCACAACGCAACGTTACCGAACGCGTTTACGATATCATAATTATTAACGCTCCATTGCCTGACGATTATGGAGTTAAACTTGCAATAGACGTTTCAAGCAACAAAACCTCTGTCGTTCTTTTATTCGTACGCAACGATATGTATACGAGTATCTACGAAAAGGTTCGTGATTACGGCGTTTTCACTCTCCACAAGCCTGTCCCCGCTCAAGCAATATCACAAGCTTTGGATTGGCTTAAAGCAACGAGAGAGCGACTCAGAAATATGCAAACAAAAAACCTTTCTCTTCAAGAGAAGATGGAAGAAATTAAACTTATAAACCGCGCAAAATGGGCACTTATAAATTCGCTTGGAATGACCGAAGCCGACGCACATCGATATATTGAAAAACAAGCTATGGACAGATGTGTTACACGTAGAGAAATTGCCGAAAACATTATACAAACTTACAAATAGAAATCCCGACTGTTATTGTTAAACAATCGGGATTTTATATTTACAATTTTCCTCTATTTATTAAAAAAAGGAATAAAAGTAGGTGTTTTATGGAACAAATCAAGCAAAACAAAATGGCTATATAGCCTATCAAGAAGCACTTTTTTCAAATTTTTACACATGTTTAAAGCAACATTTTAGCTAACAAAATTTCGATTAGAATGGTTTTACAGATAATATTCTCCCATTAAATCAAAGTGTTTGTATCCATTAGTTTATTATGAACAATTTCAAGAAAAATAACGAACGCCTTTTAGAGTGAAAAACACCTTATATAGTGGATAGAACAAAACTGATACTGAAATTAGAGAGCAAATTACTTGCGGTATCATAAACGGGATAGACGCCATAAAATAGAGTTTTGCGGATTTTTGCCCAAACCCGTACCAAACGGGAGTAATTACGTTATCCAACATAGTAAACGCGACCGTACATGCGCAAGCGACTAAAACAATAAGCGGTAATAATTTTAGCGGTTTCTTTATTTTACTGCCTAAAACTCCGAAAATAAAAGTTAATAGCGGAAAATAAATAAGATAGAGAATAAGCACCGTTGGTGCAAAGCCGAAAACCAACTGCCTTAAAAGCGCAAAAGCAAAAGCAGAAATCACCCCGCGTTTTATTCCCATAACGAAAGAATACGTAACGAAAAAAACGGTCACCAGTTCGACACCCGGCACGAAAGAAAGAGCCAACTGCACGGAAATAAGTATGGCTACGAAAACGGCAATATATGCACATTCTTTTGCCGATTGGACGCTTCTTTTTTTAGTTTTTGCACGTAATAATTCCTTATCTTTCATTTTTACCACGTATATTCGTAATACTCAAAAAACCATACGTATATTTTATCCGTCTTTACGGTAAGTGAACTTGCCCCTAGCGCCGATTGCCCGCAGGTCGTTCCATTTATTTCGATAGTTTTCTCTTCGTAGGCGTTTTCCATATCAGACGTGTATAACATCCACGAATAGCCTTTGCTTGAAGTTAAAGTAGATTCTATTACGTATTCTGCCTTACCGTTGATTGACGTAATATAAGCGCCGTAAGAACTTTCTATAAAGTCAAAAGAAATTAAATCTTGATTCCTTAAAGATTTAAGCGCATCAAAAGCGGTAGCTTTGCCGTCAGTTTCTTCAATAGACATAACTATTTGAGTTTCGGTTATCGACTCAATTTTTGGCGTGGTTTTTCTGCTGTTTTTACAAGCGACGGAAAAAGCCGTTGCAAAACATAATAAAAAAGTGAATAAAAGTGCCGTAAATTTTTTCATATTTTTCTCCATAGAATAAATATTTGTAACAAAAATTTCGTTAAAGTTGCGATATTGTCAAAATAAAAACGCGCCACTTGGGCACGTTTAAATAGCGTTATCTCCTTCTCCATTGCCCAAGATGATAACGTTTGACACTCAACGGGTAGGCTATCGGACTTTAACCGTAATGACTGTTGCGTCGGATTTTCACCGAACTTTCCCTACTCTCTGTGAATTAACACAACTCGCATTGATATATTTAGTTTTAGTATTTTATAAACCGTTATTTATTTCCTCGGCATATCTAACCGTTTCCATTGCGTCTTTTGCGTACTTGTCCGCGCCTATCATATCCGCGTACTCTTTATTAAGCACTGCGCCGCCAACCACGATTTTGCACCAAGGCGCTTTTTCTCTTAACAGTTTTATCGTCTGCTCCATTGCGGGAACGGTGGTCGTCATAAGCGCGGAAAGACCTACTATCGGCGCTTTTAATTCTTTCGTTTTTTGCACCACTTCTTCAGGTGAAACGTCCTTTCCTAAATCGCACACGTTAAATCCGTAATTTTCTAAAAGCAGTTTGACGATATTTTTGCCTATATCGTGAATATCACCCTTTACCGTTGCGATAACGAAAGCGCATTTATTCGCCGTCTTTTCGCCACTCATGCCGTCTTTTATGCACTCAAACGCTGACTTTGACGCTTCCGCGCTCATTAAAAGTTGCGGTAAATATACCGTTTTATTTTCAAAGCCAACGCCAACGATATTAAGCGCGGGAATAATCTCATTTTGAACGATATCAAGTGGTTTTTCGGTTAACAATAATTCTTTCGTGATAAAATTTGCTTGTTCTTTAAGACCTTTAATTATGGCTTTTTGCAGTTCGGATTGATATTCTACGCTATCCTTTTTTGCAATCGCAGTTCCCTGCACAGCCACTTGCTTTGGCAAATCTTCAGTAAATTTAATATACTTTTCAAAGTTATCGTCAAGCCCGCTAATCGCACGGAAAGCGTGATACGCTTTCATAATTTCGTTTGAATAGGGATTAATTATCCCTGCCGACAAACCATTAAAAAGCGCGAGCGTAAAGAAATTGCCGTTTATAAT